>CANIIN010000041.1 GCA_947467405.1 Betaproteobacteria bacterium
AGGCGTGCAGCGATGCGCAGGAAGGTGATGCCGAACACCGTGAGGCCGAGCATGTAATGCCACATCATGATGGCCTCGCGACCGGGCCTGGCCTTCGGGTAGAGGCCCTTGAATTCCATGCTGGCGTAGACGGCGATGAGCAGCAGCAGCGTCAGCCAGTGAAAGGCGATCGAAACGAGCCCGTAGCCGTAGCGGGTGTTGTTGGAAGAGAGATTCGTGCTCATGGTGGTTCCCGTTTCAGGTTTCGAATGAACCTGTACGGATGGATGGTACCTCGTCCGCCCACGTCGTTAAGGCTGCTGGCGCACAGATGCGTTGTGCCATGCTGTGCAGACGGATCACGGTGCGGCCAGGGATCGACTCGGGAATGGTTCGCATCATCGGCATGCGCCTGCGGCGGGATTCCGGGGACGCCGGTTTTCGAGAACCGTGCAGGCATGGTTCAATGCAGACTTCGTGAACTGGAAGGAGCCGCATCGTGCAGGAACTCTACGAACTGGCTGGCCGCGTGGCGGTCATCCTCAAGACGCGCAAGGAAACCATCGCGGTCGCGGAGTCGTCGGCGGGCGGCCTGCTGTCTGCCGCACTGTTGTCGGTGCCGGGCGCGTCGGCCTATTACCTCGGCGGCGGCGTGGTGTACACCAAGACGGCGTTGAAGGCACTGCTGGCCGCAACGCGCGATGAAACGAAAGGCATGCGTTCGCAGACCGAGCCCTATGCGCAATTTCTCTCGAGCACTGTGCGTGAGCGATTCGCTTCGAGCTGGGGCATTTCCGAAACCGGCTCGGCGGGGCCCACGGCGACCAGCTATGCGGCGGGCCATACCTGCGTTGCCATCGCCGGCCCGAACGGTGTCGAGGCGGTCCAGACCATCGAGACCGGCAACGACAACCGCACAGTCAACATGGACGCTTTCGCACGCGCGGCGTTGACACTGTTGCTATCGAAGCTCGAGCAGGGCTGAACGCCGGCTGCCAGACCGGAGAGGCCGCGAACAAGGGTATAAATACGATTTGCCAACAGTTCGACAGCGGGTTCGACAGCGGGTTGGACGGCGCGGTTTGCCGCGGGCGTCGTCGCGTTGCGTCATGAATCCCCTGAACGTCACTTGACGCGACCGAGTCTCCACCACATGATTGCGCGTGAGCCCGTTGCGGCGCCTGCGCTGTCGCAACATTCGAACAACGATGGTCCGCGGTGGCGCATGCGCGACGCATCGATGACACTCCTGAACTGACCTGAACCCCGACATGGACGAACTGGATTTTTCGAGCACGTCTCCCCAACCCACGCCCAAGCCGGCGCCGACGCCTGCTGCGCCGATCCCGCTGGCCTCGCTGTACACGCCGGCCGTGGCGCTGCAGTTCTTCAAGGCGGCCGGCGAATTGATCGAAGTGCCTGGCGGCAAGAGTTTCTTTGCCGAGGGCGACAAGGCCGGCGGCTTCTTCTCCAGCGGCAGCAAGATGTACCTGCTGCTGGATGGCGATGTGGGCCTGATGGCCAGGGGCGCGTTCGTGGGCAACATCAAGCCCGGTGCGATCTTCGGCGAAGTGGCCATGCTGGCCAAGGCGCCGCGCACGGCGTCGGCCATGGCCAAGGTGAACAGCAAGGCGCTGTCACTCGACGAGAAGCAGTTCCACACGGCACTGCAGAAGATTCCCGAGTTCGCGCTGATGATGATGGCGGTGATGGTGAATCGATTGCGCCAGAATGTGGCCCGTCATGCGCAGCCGGGCGCCGCGCCAGCGGCCAAGGCGCCCACCGGGGTGGTGCAGCGCGCGGCGGTATTCAATCAGAAGGAACTGGCGTCATTTGCCGACGAGATTCCCCCGGTCAGGGCAGCGGTCGGTCAGACCATCATGAAAGCCGGCGACACGGGCGTGTTCATGTATGTGGTGCACGACGGCATGGTGGCCATTTCGATCAACGGCACCGTGGTGGAGCGCGTCGGGCCGGGCGGTGTGTTCGGTGAAATGGCCCTGGTCGACAACGCGCAGCGTGCCGCCACGGCGACAGCCGAGGCCGCGTCGGAACTCATGCTGGTCAAGCGCGCCGACTTCCTGTCGCTGATCAAGGCCAAGCCGCAGTTCGGTGCTTCCGTCCTGCGCAACATCGCCGATCGCCTGCGCGCCTCGAGCTGATCAGGCCGGACAGCCGGATATAAATGGGCTCGGTGACGTCGCAGGAGCGCCTCACGCCTCACCCCTCACGCAGTTTCTCTTGCGGCGCTCCAGCGCCGTCAATCCACGTCCGACAAATCGTCGCGTTTCAGCAAGGCCGCCGTGGCGATGATCGCGAGGATGGTGAAACCGCCCAGGATCAGCAGCAGGTCGCGTTGCACCGGCACCGTCTCTACCAGAAGCACCCACGCGCCGACGGCGGCATAGGCGAGCCAGAACAGGGCGAGGGCGGACTGCGTGAGGTTGGATGTTTTCATGTCGGCGGGATTCACCATCGGCTGATGTTTCCAGTCTAGATTTCACGTCGGTCGGCGTGTTGACGACGGTCAAGTGGTGGCGGGGTTGTGCTGCAACCCGTGAAAGCCTTCCTCAGTCACCCTCCCGTGCGCCGGATAGGGCATTATTGTCGCCGGACGGTGGTCGTATGCAGGCGATGTACCGTCCGGTTTGCAGACGGTCCAGATTGTCATGTCCCGCCAAGAGGACGAATCCGGAACACAAGGTTCCGGGGGACGAATCCGGAACATAAGGTTCCGGGGGGACGATTCCGGAACACGGGGTTCCGGGTTGTGGCCGCCGCATGGGCGGTCTGTTCATCCAGGAGGAGAACGCAATGAAACGAACTTTTTCAGGTGTTTCGGTCACTGGTGGCATCCGCGCGGGACTGGCTGCCGCGGGCTTGGTGATCGCCATGGGATTTTCCGCACCGCTGCTGGCGCAGGGATACCCCAACAAACTGGTGCGGATCGTCGTGCCGTTCCCGGCCGGCAGCGTGACGGAGACGTTCACGCGGTTGATCGGCGAGAACATGGAAGCCACGCTGGGTCAGAAGGTGCTGACCGAGGCGCGTGCCGGCGCCGGCACGGAGATCGGCACCAAGTACGTGATCGGCCAGCCAGGCGATGGCTACACGCTCCTGCTTGCCACGCCTTCCCTGGCGATCAAGTCGGCGCAGAGCAAGCCGCCATTCGACGGGCGCAAGGATCTGCTGCCGGTGGGGCAGTTCAACAACAGCCCGCTGTTCGTGTTCGTCAATGCCAGCCTGCCCGTCAAGACCGGGAAAGAACTGGTCGACTACGCGCGCGCCAATCCCGGCAAACTCAACATGGTGAACTATGGCGTCGGGACACTGGGCCATCTCATGGGCGAACTGCTGGTCTACAAGGCCGGCGCGAAGGTCGTCTCGGTGCCCTTCAACGGCGCCGTGAATGCGGCGGTGGCGCTGGCCCAGGGCAACGGTGATTTCGGCTTCAATGTCATGTCGCCGATGAAAGCACTGATTCAGCAGGGCAAGGTGCGCGTGCTGGCCACCAGCACGGTGGATCGCGATCCAACCGAACCGGACGTGCCCAGCATGACCGAAGCCGGCGTACCCAACTTCAACGTGGCGAGCTGGTCGGGCTTCATGGTTCCGGCGGGCACGCCGCGCGATGTCATCCAGAAGCTCAATGCAGCGGTCGGTGCTTCGATCAAGACGCCAGCCGTGCGCACGCACTTCCAGCGCGTCGGAATAGGCCTCTCCGGCGACATCAGCACGCCGGAGCAGTTCGGCGCCGTCATCAATACCACCGTCGACGATTTCGCGAAGCTGATTCGCGACGCGAAAATCGAGTTCGATTGATCCGTCTGCCATAGCGCGGCGCGTCCCTGACGCGCGCGCAGTCCGGTCCGCAAGTCGTCGCAGCGGATCGGGTTGCGCGGCTTTATGCTGCCGACATCCTTTAAGGAAGCGCTGATCAAGTTCCGAATATGCACAACGTCATCGACGCTTCCCTCTGAAGTAGGGGATATACAAGGGGGCTTACCCCCTTGTTCAGTGAATCCTTTAACCATTGATCGATTGCGACAAAATTTCATGCACCCTCGACTGACCGTGAACACCATCGGCCTGGCCACGACGACGCTGGCCGACGACATCGCCATGCTCAAGCGCCTCGGTTTTGCCGGCATGGGCCTGCCGGTGGCCAAGCTCCATGCGGCCGGTTGGCAGAAGGGCATCGACAGCGTGCGCGCCAGCGGCCTGCAGATCTCGACCATGCTGCACCCGCTGTGGTTCACGTTGCATGACCGCAGCGCCTGGGAGTCTGAGCGCGCGGCCATTGTGCAGACGCTGGATGCCGGGCACCAACTCAGCGCCGCCACGCTGTATGGCACGACGGGTCCGCGCGGGCCGCTGACCTGGGAAGAGGCGGCCGAGGCCTTTGTCGAGGCGGTAGCGCCGGTCGCGGATTACGCCGAATCGCTGGGGCTGCCCATGCTCCTGGAGCAGACGCCGCCCATGTTTGCCGACTACAACTTCGTGTTCACGTTGCAGGACACGGTGCGCCTGGCGGAGATGGCGGGCGTCGGGCTGTGCCTGGACCTCTATCACTTCTGGGGCGAATCGGACCTGAAGGCCACGATACAGCGCGCCGTGCCGCGCACGCATCTCGTGCAGGTCAGCGACTACACCATCGGCGATCGCAGCTTTCCGGCGCGCAGTGTGCCGGGGGACGGCGTCATTCCGATCGAGCGCATGCTGCGCTGGGTATTCGACGCGGGCTACGACGGGCTGATCGATTTCGAAATGATGGGCCCGCGCATCGATGCCGAGGGACCGGAGGCGGCGTTTCGTCGCGCCGGCGACTACATGACGGCGATGCTGCAGCGGCTGGGCGAGTGACAGATTTCGTGGATGGCGAGAGGAACGACCGATGACGGATGCGGACAAGGACGGCAAGGTGAAGATCGGGCTGCCGATGGGGCGGCTGAATCCGAGCCTGTGGGTGGCGGTCAGCGAAGAGGCCGACCGGTTGGGTTTCGAGTCGGTGTGGCTGCCCGAGCACCTGGTGTTTCCGGTGGCCAGCCAGGGCAGCCCGAATGACGGCGAGGACCATCCGCCGGTGCCGGCCAACGTGCCGGTGTTCGACGTGTTCACCTACATGAGCTTCATTGCGGCGCGCACGTCGAACATCCGCATCGGCACCTACGTGTACAACATTGGCCTGCGCCACCCGTTCGTCGCGGCGCGCGCCGTCACGACCCTGGACGTGCTGTCGGGCGGGCGCCTGGAATTCGGCATCGGTTCGAGCTGGCTGAAGGAGGAATGGGACGCCGCGCAACTGGATTTCAAGAGTCGCGGCAAGCGCGTCGACGAGGCGTTGGTGATCTGCCGCAAGCTGTGGTCGGAGTCGGTGATCGAGCACCACGGCGAACACTTCAGTTTCGCTCCGGTGATGTTCGAACCCAAGCCGGTGCAGAAGCCCTGGCCGAAGATCCATGTCGGCGGTGATGCGCCGGCTGCGCTGCGCCGCGCCGCGCTGCTTGGTGACGGCTGGATCCCGCTCAATCACACGCTGGAGCAGATGCCGGTTTCCATCCGGCGCATCGACGAAATGCGCGCGGCAGCGGGGCGTCCCGGCAAGACCGAGATCACGCTGGCGCTGCCGGTGAACGAGCAGTCTGATCTGGAACGCTATGCCGCGGCCGGCATCCATCGCGTGATCGCCTGTCCGTGGACCAGCTCCAAGAATGCGCTGGACAGCATCAAACGCTTCGCTGAGAAATTCCTCGATAAATAATCTCATTCAAGACCCACATGGAAAGGGAATCGGACATGGAACTATGGGAACTGATGGCGCGCGAGGGTGTTCGCGACACCGTTGCACGCTACAACGCCAACGGCGACACCGGCCGCTTCGAACAGATGATGGATCTGTTCGCCGAAGATGCCGTCATGGAGGCGCAGGGGGTGACGTACCGCGGCCGCGAGCAGATCCGCACCATCTTCACCGGCGCCAAGGGCAAGTTCGCCGAGATACCCGGCTTCACCTACCTGAGGCATTCGACGACCACGCACCAGATCGACGTGATCAGCCCCACGCAGGCCAAGTCGCGCTGCTACTTCTCGGTGATCATGGATCACGGACTCGACCATTGGGGACGTTACGTGGACGAGTTCAAGCTCGTCGACGGTCGCTGGCTGTTCAGCTTTCGCCGCGTGACGGTCGATCCCAAGTCGGCTGGCGCAAAGTAGGCGGCATCCGGAACGCTCCCGGGGGCGACTCCGTAAACACACGCTCGGCGTGGTCGGGCTCTACATCGGCCGGATCTTCGAGGAGTCCAAGCACCGGCCGACGTATGTCGTCAAGGATTCCATCAACGTGGCTGGCGCCATGACGGCCGTGCCGCGTCGCGAGCAGAGCTCTGCTTCCGCACGCGATGAGCGCGACGTGTCCGATGTTTCCAACGTATCCATTGTCAAACAGACTGGGTTGCTTCGGCGACCTGAGAGTCCACGCGGATGCCCAGCAGTTCGTAGAAGTGCGCCATCTCCCACATCGGGCCGATGAGCAGGAACTGCAGGTCCTTGAAGAACGATGGCCGCGCGCCCTCGATGTAGTGGCCGGCGAACTGGCCGATCCAGGCGATGACGAAAATCTCCAGAGCGACCCAGATGAAGTCGTGGCCGGTCAGGTTCTGCAGCCATATTGACACGGCATAGAACAGGGCCAGCGCGATCGTCAAGCCGACCGCCAGCCGCTTCGACAGCACGAAGTAATAAGCCAGCGCCGCGACGGTGATGACCGAGGCGGGGTTGATCCATTCGTTGCCGACCGGCACCGCCTTCAGCGCGCACAGCAACGACAACACGATGGCCGGGACGCAGATGTAGTGCACCTTGCGGTTGGCGGGGTGCTGATGACTGGTCGAGTATTCGTCCAGCCAGGCGTGTGCTGTCTTCATGACATCTCCTCCTTCACTGCGGACTGCGGACGGGCTCGCGCTCTGGCGGCATGATGGCCCGTGCTTGGTTCTGAATACTACTCGCCCTTGATGCCTGCTTCGCGAATCACCTTGCCCCAATAGTCCCAGTCGCGCGTCGCGAAGGCGGCGAATTCGGCGGGCGGGGCATATTCGGGTTCGTTGCCGACCGCGCCCTTGACCTTCTCGGCGGTCTCCGGCTTGGCCAGGCCGGCCTGCAACTCACGGGTGAGGCGGTCGATGATGGGCTTCGGGGTGCCGGGTGGCGCGGCCAGGCCGACCCAGGTGCCGGCAATGAGGCCGGTCACGCCTTGCTCGAGGAAGGTGGGCGTGTCCGGCAGCACGGCGGCGCGTTTCGGCGTGCCGATGGCGATGGCGCGCAGCTTGCCCGACTTGATCAGCGGCAGCAGCGTGTAGGTGGCCGAGATCATCGGCAGGCGGCCGGCCAGCACGTCGTTGGTGGCCGGGCCCTGCCCCTTGTAGTTGATGTGTTCCATCTGGATACCGAAGGTGCTCTTCACTTTCTCGATGGCGAGGTGGCCGAGGCTGCCGGTACCCGAGCTGGTGTAATTGACCGCGCCAGGATTCGCCTTGGCGTAGGCGACGAGCTGGGTGAGGGTGCGGACGTCGGCCATGCCCTGCGCGGCCGGATTCACTGCGACCACGATGTAGGTGCTGTAGATCTGCCCGATCATCGAGAAGTCCTTGTAGAAATCGATGGTCCGGTGCATCAGGTGGTAGTTGTTGGAGGACGTATTGGTGATCATCACCAACGTGTGGCCATCCGGCGCAGCCTTGGAGACGAAGTCCTGGCCGATGGAGCCGGTGGCCCCGGCCTTGTTCTCGACGACGATGGTTTGGCCCAGGCGCGGGCCGAGGTCGGCGGCCAGCACGCGACCCAGAATGTCGGTGGGGCCGCCGGCGGCGAAGGGCACCACCAGCAGGATGGGTTTGCTCGGATAGTTCGCCTGCGCGCCGGCCGGCGCCGCCTGCGCCAGCGCGGCGAGCGCCAGCAGCGGCACGATCAGTCTGGAAACGAGATGGGCAAGGCGCAAGGCAGCCTCCGGAAAGAAATGTGGGACGCAGGTCTGGAACGGCAGGATGGCAATATTCTACGTGGATTGCTATGATTAATTGGTCCAACCAATACATATTGTCACGCCCCTATCGTCACGAAGCCGCGCCCTTTGCAGGCTCGACCGGATGGCCCCCCCCAAGGAGAGAATCGATGTTCACCCCCCCCAACGACATGATGCTGTACAGCGTCGCCGACCAGATCGCGACCATTACCCTGAATCGTCCCGAAAAGCTGAACGCCTTCACCAACGAGATGCTGCGCTGCTGGGCGGCGTGCCTGGAGCAGGCGGCGGCCGACAAGGACGTGCGCGTCATCGTCATCACCGGCGCCGGCCGTGGCTTCTGCTCCGGCGGCGACGTCGAGCGCATGGGCAATGACGAAACGACCACTGCACTCTCCATCAAGGAGAACCTGCGCAACGGCCCGCAGACCATTCCCACGCTGCTGGCGCGCATCGACAAGCCGGTGATCGCCGCCGTGAACGGCGTGGCCACCGGCGCGGGGCTCGATCTCGCGTTGATGTGCGACATGCGCTTTGCCGCCGCCGGGGCGCGCATGGGCGAGACCTACGCCAAGGTCGGGCTGGTGCCGGGTGCCGGCGGCGCGTACTTCCTGCCGCGCCTGGTGGGCGTCGGCAAGGCGCTGGAAATGTTCTGGGGCGCCGAGCTGATCACTGCCGACGAGGCCCTGAAGATCGGCATGGTGAACCGCGTGTATCCCGACGCCGAACTGATGCAGAAGACGCGCGAATTCGCCACGAAAGTCGCCAAGGCGCCACCCATCTCCGTGCAGCTCATCAAGCGCGCCGTGTACCAGTGCGCGAGCGCCGATCTCACCACCAGCCTCGACCTGATTTCGTCGCACATGACGATTGCGCGCAGCAGCCGCGATCACAACGAGGCCATCGCCGCATTGCGCGAGAAACGCCAGGGCGTCTTCGAAGGGCGCTAGGCCTCTCCTCCCGCCGCTTGCCTCTCAGGTCAGCGGCAGCATTACCACTTCACGATAGGCCGGTCGCGCGCACAGGCGCGCGTACCAAGCCGCGACGTTCGGTATTTCGTCGGCCGATCGGGCGTCGGCGGTCAGCATCAGATAGCGGTACATCTGGCAGCCGATCGGCACGTCGCCCATGGTGAAATCATTGCCGGCCACGAAGGCTCGGTCGGCGAGATGGGCATCGAGTATCGGCGCCAGTTTCGCCAGTTGTGTGTGTGAATTGGCGATGATGGCCGGATCGCGTTTGTCGGGCGCGGTGCGGATGGTCTGCATGAATAGCGGCCCGACGTGAATGCCGAAGGTGATCGTGGCCCAATCCATCCAGCGGTCGGCGTCGGCGCGCACCGCCAGGTTGCGTGGATAGAACTCGCCCTTGCCGTAACGCGCGGCAAGGTAGCGCACGATGGCGTTGGACTCCCAGAGAATCATGTCGCCATCCTGTATGGTCGGCACCAGGCCGTTAGGATTCATGTCGCGATAGGCCGGCTCATTGACCACGCCGAACGCGCCGCCGGCATCAGTGCGTTCGAACGGCACACCGAGTTCGCGCAGCGTCCACAGCACCTTCTGTACATTGATCGAGTTGGTTCTGCCCCAGAGTTTGATCATGGTGTTTCTCCATTCGGATAATGTTGGTTGGCTTGTTCAGGGTGCGGCGACGATCAATTGTCGGGGCGAATATCGTGAGGATCAGCTCCAGACGGGCATCTTCGGGCATTTCACGAAATAAGCAAATCAGTGCCTCATTGTTATTTTCTGAAAGGATATCTAATCCTTCCAATAGAGCATAGCCTGACCTCCAGCATTGGCGATGCCTGATCTGAAAATCAGGTCACAGCCAATCCATTGAAACCTCTATTGGGAGATGAACCGTGCTGAACAAGATCATCGGTGGATTGGCGGGCTTGCTGTTCCTGGTGGGTGGCGCCACGGCGCAGACCTGCTCTTCCTACACCTACACGCTCAGCAACGGCACAACCGCTGACGCCGATCAGGTGATGAGCAATTTCAACACGGTACGAAATTGCGTCAACACGCTGGCCTCGGGCGGGACGCTGACCAATCCGACGCTGACGACTCCGAATATCGGCGCCGCAACGGCTACGTCGATCAATTTTGGCGGCTCCACTCTGTCGGCCTATATCGAGGGAACCTGGACGCCGAGTCTGGGCGGTACCGCCACATACGCCGTGCAGGTGGGCCGATATACAAGGATAGGGCGACAGGTCACGGCATTCTTTCGATTGAATGTATCCACACTGGGCACCGGCAGCGCTACGACGATCAGCGGATTACCGACGGCCGACGACGGCACCATGCCCTATGGTGGCCAGGTCTACACATGGAGCGGCCTCAATGTGACGCCGGTTTTCCTGGGGGCGCGTGTCGCCAGCCAGACGATCGTGTTCGACGGCGCCACTGCAGCCAACGCAACCCTTAGCACCGCAATGAGCATATTCAAGGACGGCGCATTCATCTACGGGGTGGTTACCTATTTTCAATAGAAGCAGCGGAGATATCGGGCGTGATGTAACGGCGTATTGTGACCATTCATCGAAAAGGGCTGCGTACCAATCATGATTCAACTCAAGCGCACTATTCAACGCAGTGTTCTGCTGCTCAGCATCGCCTGCCTCAGTTGGACCGGGGTCAGCGCCGCACAGGCGGCCAACGGCTCCGTGGTCTACACCTACGACGCCTTGGGGCGGATCACCACGGCCAGCTACGACACTGGTGTGATCATTATCTACAGCTACGACGCCAACGGTAACCGCCTGTCGCAGGTGATCAACGTCAACAGCGCCTCGTTAGCCTGGACGGCTACCAGCACGCCCTGCACGTCGAATTGCTGGGGCAAGGGACTGTGGCACAACTGACCGTTGCCACCAGATCGACTTTCAAACGTGTAATCGGGCATCGACGATGCAAAACTGCACTCTGGAGCATGCCGTGCCGACTGTCAGTCGCAAGTTACTGATTGGAGCGATTGTTCCCCTCCTGCTCTTTTTTACTCCGGGAATCGCGGCGGCACAATCCGGCAAAACGGCAGACGCTTCGGCTGCCGCTCGTGTGAAACAACCCCCTTCGCAGATGTCCCCCGGCAT
>CANIIN010000042.1 GCA_947467405.1 Betaproteobacteria bacterium
AAGCGACCTCCGACTACGACAAGGAAAAGCTGCAGGAGCGCGTTGCAAAACTCGCCGGCGGTGTTGCCCTGATCAAGGTTGGCGCGTCGACCGAAATCGAAATGAAGGAAAAGAAGGCCCGCGTCGAAGACGCGCTGCACGCAACCCGTGCCGCCGTTGAAGAAGGCATCGTGGCCGGTGGCGGCGTGGCGCTGCTGCGCGCCCGCGTCGCGCTGGACAAGCTGAAGGGCGACAACGACGAGCAGAACGCCGGCATCAAGATCATTGCCCGCGCCATCGAAGAGCCGCTGCGCGCCATCGTGGCGAACGCCGGTTCCGAACCGTCGGTCGTGGTCAACAAGGTTGTCGAAGGCAAGGGCAACTACGGCTACAACGCGCAGACCGAAACCTACGGCGACCTGGTTGAAATGGGCGTCGTGGATCCGGCCAAGGTAACCCGCACCGCGCTGCAGAACGCAGCCTCGGTTGCTTCACTGATTCTGACCACGGATTGCGGCGTTGCCGAGCTCGTGGAAGAGAAGAAGGGTGGCGACATGGGCGGCGGTATGGGCGGTATGGGCGGTATGGGCGGTATGGGCGGTATGGGTGGGATGGGCGGCATGGGCGACATGGGCATGTAAGAAGCTTCGTCTGACGCGCCCGGGCGTCGTTGCAGGACCTCGTCGTACACATGTACTGGCTTCGGTCCTGCGTCTAGCCCTGACGCGCCATACTTGCTTCTCGCCTCACCAAGAAAAGCCCCGCTTCGGCGGGGCTTTTTGCTTTTGTAGACCGGCTTAAGAATTGGCGTGCATTTGTTACACTTTGGCCAAGGCTGAAAATAACAAGAGTCATCCTGGCCGCAGTGTGGGGGGAGGGGCATGCGGATTCTCATAGCGGAAGACGACGAAGTCCTGGCGGACGGCCTGGCGCGCAGCCTCAGGCAGTCGGGCTACGCCGTGGATTCGGTGAAGACCGGGTCCGAGGCCGACAGTGCGCTCACCGCCAGCGAATTCGACCTGCTCATCCTGGATATCGGACTGCCGCGCATGAACGGCCTGGAAGTCTTGCGGCGCCTGCGCGGCCGCGATTCGCGGGTGCCGGTGCTGTTGCTGACGGCGCTGGATGGTGTGGATGATCGCGTGCGCGGTCTCGATCTGGGAGCAGACGACTATCTGGCCAAGCCCTTCCAGTTGGCTGAACTGGAAGCCCGCGTACGGGCCCTGACCCGGCGCGGTGCGGCCGGCGCGCCGACGCTGCTCAAGAACGGCGCGCTGTCCTATGACCAGGTCGGCAAGGTGGCGCACGTCAATGGCGACATGCTGGAGCTCTCGGCGCGCGAACTGGCCTTGCTGGAGATACTCATCCAGCGCCCGGGCCGCATGGTCAGCAAGGAGCAACTGGTCGATCATCTCTGCCAATGGGGCGAGGAGGTGAGCACGAACGCCATCGAGGTGTATGTGCACCGCCTGCGCAAGAAACTCGAGCCCAGCCAGGTGCGCATCTCGACCGTGCGCGGACTGGGCTACTTCATGGATCGCAATCCCTGAGCCTGAACCCGGGCTCGTGCTGCCGGGCACTTTCTGTCGTGCCGCATAGCACTGTGCTCCCATCCACCTCAATCGTCATCGGCCCCCATTCGTGCCCCCCCTGCGCAGTTTCCTGAATCGCATCTTCCGTCACCAGACCTCGCTGTTCGGCGCGATCCTGGTGTGGATGCTCGCTCCTCTCTTGATACTGGGGCCGATCAGCATGGCCATCATGTATTCGCTGGCCTATGCCGTGTCCAATGTGGCCTACGACCGTGACCTGAGCGATGGCGTGATCGTCCTGTCACGGCACCTCACTGTAGCGGAGGGGCGCCTGCAATTCGATTTTCGCGAAGTGGCGCGGCAGATCCTCATTGCCGATGATTTATCCGATGTGGCGTTCCAGGTGCGAGGTCCAAGGGATGTGGTGGATGGAGACCGTGATCTGCCGGCTGCGGAGTATCAGTCCGAACTGGAGCCGGGCAAGGTCTACTTCCGTGATGACTTCATGCGTGGGCGCGAGGTTCGCATCGCCTTCACGTTCATCCAGGTGCCGACACTGCCGGGCCTGCAGCAGGTGCAGCTTGCCGAGACCCGGGAGAAGCGAAGGGAACTCGCCAACAGCATCATCGGCGGAATTTTCTCTTCGCAGTTCATCCTGCTGCCGTTTGCCTTGGTGCTGGTGTATTTCGGCCTGGCCAAGGGCGTCGAACCGCTGGAGGACATGCGCCGCACGATTCTGGAACGCAAGCCGAACGATCTGTCGTCGATTGATCCGGCCGAGGCGCCCGAGGAGCTAAGGCCGTTCATCGATTCCATCAACGGGCTGATGCAGCGCCTGGTGCAGAGCATGAAGGCACAGCAGCGCTTCGTCGCGGATGTGGCACACCAGATGAAGACGCCGCTGGCCGGCCTGAAGACCCAGGCGGAGCTGGCCTTGCGCCAGAGTGACCTGCACGACATCGAGCACGCCATGCGGCAGATCGCGCTCAGCGCCGATCGCGCTTCGCGGCTCATCAACCAGTTGCTGTCGCTGGCGCGAACCGAGGGTGATTCGCTGCCCGCCATGCAGCGTCTCGATCTGGTGGAACTGTCACGCGACACCACGCGCGAGTGGGTCGAGCGCGCCATCGAGAAGAACATCGACCTCGGTTTCGAATCGGCGCATGACATGGTTCCAGTGGAGGGCAATGCGCTGTTGCTGCATGAACTGCTCAGCAATCTGCTGGACAACGCACTGCGTTACACGCCCGTTGGCGGAAAGGTCACGACGCGGGTCGTATCGACCCAGAACTCGATTGCGGTGGAGGTCGAAGACAATGGCATCGGCATTGACCTGGCCGATCGCGAACTCGTGTTCGAGCGATTTTTCCGCGTGCTGGGTACCGGCGGGGATGGTTCCGGTCTTGGGCTTTCCATTGTTCGGGAGATTGCTGCATTGCACAGGGCGCGCGTTTCATACGGCCCGACCGCCGTCGGTCGGGGCAGCACATTCCGTGTTGATTTTCCCCTTTGGCGCGAGTCCCTGCCACTGTCCGCCTAGCGGCGCTCCATTTGCTTCAAGTGCAGCGCAGCAATCAGCATCGATGTTGCGATGCGGGGTCGTCATGTCGTCACAAAATTCGATCGCCGTAAGACTCGAGTAAGGCTGTCCCCGCATAGTCAGGTCAGCAAAATTCGGCGCGGCTTCGGTTGCGCATGGGCTGCAGAGACAGCAAATCTAACGGAGGAGGTTCCCCATGGCAAACGCTACAGCAGTCGGCAATGCCCCCCAGTCGGGCGGGAAAGAGGATTTCAGCGGTGAAGAGAAGAAGGTCATATTTGCCAGTTCGCTTGGCACGGTGTTCGAGTGGTATGACTTCTACCTGTACGCCACGCTCGCGCCGTTCTTTGCAGCCCTGTTCTTTCCCAAGGGCAATGAAACGGCCGCACTGATGTCGGCGTTTGCCACCTACGCGGCGGGCTTTCTGGTGCGACCTTTTGGCGCGCTGGTGTTCGGTCGCATCGGTGATATCGTCGGCCGAAAGTACACGTTCCTGGTGACCATCCTCGTGATGGGCTTCGCGACGGCTGCGGTCGGCTTCCTGCCGACTTACGAGTCGATCGGCTGGGCCGCCCCGATCATGCTGGTGCTGCTGCGACTGCTGCAGGGCCTGGCTCTCGGTGGTGAATATGGTGGCGCCGCCACGTATGTGGCCGAGCACGCGCCGCATAACAAGCGCGGTTACGACACCAGCTGGATCCAGACCACGGCAACGCTGGGCTTCTTCCTGTCGCTGGCGGTGATCGGTGGCGCGCGCCTGATGATGGACCCGAAGGACTTCGCCAGCTGGGGCTGGAGGCTGCCGTTCCTGGTGTCCATCATCCTGTTGATCTTCTCGGTCTATATCCGGATGAAGCTCAATGAGTCGCCGGTGTTCAACCAGATGAAGGCCGAGGGCAAGGGCTCCAAGCAGCCGCTGACCGACAGCTTCCTGAAATACCCGAACAACAAGTACGTGCTGCTGGCGCTTCTTGGCGCCACGGCTGGCCAGGGCGTGGTCTGGTACACCGGTCAGTTCTACGCGCTGTTCTTCCTGTCCATCACGTTGAAGGTGGATTACCTGACGACGTACACGCTGATTGCGATCGCCCTGTTGCTGGGCACGCCGTTCTTCGTCGTGTTCGGTGCGCTGTCGGACAAGATCGGCCGGTTGAAGATCATCATGGCCGGTTGTCTGTTGGCCGCGCTGACCTACTTCCCGCTCTTCCAGGCGCTGACCCACTATGTCAATCCGGCGCTCGAGAAGTACTCTGCCAGCACGCCGATCAACGTCACCGCCTCCGACTGCAATTTCCAACTCTTTGTCGGACCGTGGAGCAAGTTCAGCGATTGCGACAAGGCCAGGGACTTCCTGACCAAGCAGGGTCTGTCGTTCACTTCCACGGCGGCACCCGCCGGCTCTCCATTGGTCACCAAGATCGGCACCATCGAGTTGAAGGGCTGGGACGACAAGGCCTACGCGGAAGCGCTCAAGACGTCGGGCTACCCCGGGCCGGCCGACAAGAACGCCATCAACTGGCCGATGACGCTGCTGGTGCTGTTCATCATGCTGCTCTACGTCACCATGGTGTACGGGCCGATCGCGGCATTCCTGGTGGAAATGTTCCCGACCAACATCCGATATACGTCGATGTCATTGCCCTATCACATCGGCAACGGCTGGTTCGGCGGCATGCTGCCGTTGACGGCGACAGCCATGGTGGCGGCCACCGGAGACATCTACTATGGGCTCTGGTACCCGATCATCGTGGCGGTGATTACCCTCGTGGTCGGAACCCTGTTCCTCAGCGAAACCAAGGATCGGGATATTCGATCGTACGAGCACACGTGATACAGTTTAGTCAGGCTTAACGGCTGCCCTAGTTGATCTAAAGGCCCCGCTTGCGGGGTCTTTTTTTCGCTGTGCGCTTCTGTCAGGATTGGTGCTCCCATGATTCGGAATATCTTCCAGTGGCACTCGCTCAAGACAAGATTGACGATCTTGACGCTGGCCGTTTTTGTTGGCGGCATTGTCATTCAGGCTATTTACCTCAGCCGGTCGTTGCGCATTGATATCGAACGCCAGTTGAGCGAACAGCAGTTCGCGGCGGTTTCTTTCGTTGCCGCGGTAGTCAACGACGATTTAAGAGAGCGGATGAGCGCGCTGGAACTGATCGCCGGAGGCATTGACGAATCCCTGTTGGCCCAGCCGGTGGCCCTGCAGAAATATCTTGAAAACAGAAGGCCTCTTGCAGATTTATTCAACGCTGGAGTCTTTGTTGTCGGGAAAAATGGCATTGCGCTGGCGGATTACCCCCGCATGGCGGGACGAATCGGCACGAATTACTCGGATAGAGAGCACGTTGCCGTGGCCCTCCAGGGGAGCCAGACCAGGGTTGGCAAACCAGTTCCCGGTCGGGTGCTGCACGGTGCCCCATCGCTTCCCATTTCGACACCTATTCACGACAGGCAAGGTCGGGTCATAGGGGGATTGGTCGGAGCGACCGATTTGTCCCAACCCAATTTCCTGGACAAGATCACCTACGGAAGGAGCGGCAAGACCGGCGGCTATCTGGTTATCGCGCGGCAATGGCGACTGATTATCACCGCCGGCGAAAAGCGCTTTGTGATGGCGCCGCTCCTGGGTGTCGGCGCCATCCCGTTGATCGACCGATTTATCGATGGCTACGAGGGGTCAGGAGTCCTGGTCAATCAACTCGGCGAAGAAAGGCTGGCTTCGACCGCAGGCGTCCCTTTGGCGAATTGGTATGTGACGAATTCGATGCCGACTTCAGAAGCTTTTCTTCCTATCCGCAGTATGCAGTTCCACATCCTGCTGACCACGATCATTCTGTCCTTGTTGGCGACTATTCTTATTCTCATGCTGATAAAGCGCGAACTGGCGCCAGTTTTTGAAACGATAAAAACGCTGTCTCGACTGAGCAGCGAAAACCTGCCCATGCAGCAGCTGCCCCAGGTCACCAGGCAGAACGAAATCGGCGATTTGATCGGCAGTTTTAACCTGTTGATCGGCAAGGTGGCGGATCGGGAACAATCATTAAGGACGAGCGAGGCGAGAAGCCGCGCGATCGCTCAGTCCGCGAACGAAGCCATCATCACGTCTGACAGTGCGGGAAACATCGTGGGATGGAACCATGGTGCTGAAATCACCTTCGGTTACTTGGAATCCGAGGCTTTGGGTCAACCCATGACGCTGTTGATTCCAGAGCGATACCGCGATGCGCATGTCGCGGGAATGAGTCGCGCACGCCTCGGCGCAGAGCATCGCATCATCGGCAAGACGGTTGAGTTGAGCGGACTGCGAAAGGATGGCAGCGAGTTTCCTCTTGAACTCTCTCTCGCCAAGTGGGAGAGCAACGATGGTGTGTTCTTCACGGGCATCCTGCGTGACATTACTGGCCGCAAGTATCTGGAAGAGCAGGTGAATCGAATGGCGTTCTATGACGAACTGACCAAGCTGGCAAACCGCCGCCTGCTGAAAGACCGCATCATGCAATCCATCGCAGCCAGCAAGCGTAATGGACGCTATGGTGCACTCATCTTCCTTGACTTGGATAATTTCAAGTCGCTGAACGATTCAGAAGGACACGCAGTCGGTGATTTGCTGTTGATCGAGGTCGCCAACCGGCTCAAGAGCTGTGTGCGGGAAGTTGACACCGTGGCCCGCTTCGGAGGCGACGAGTTTGTCGTATTGATCAACGAACTGAGTGCCGACAAGTCCGAGTCGGCAACCCAGGCAAATGTCGTCGCTGAAAAGATACGCGCTGCGATCGGCACGCCGTATGTGCTTCAGGTTCCGCGCGAGGGAGAGGAGGATGCGACAGTGGATCATCAGTGCACGGCCAGCATCGGAGTGGTGTTCTTCAGCCAGAAAGAGACCGGCCAGGAGGATGTTCTCAGGCGGGCCGACGCGGCGATGTACCTGGCGAAAAAGGCTGGCCGCAATTCGATACAGGTTGATGATATCGCTGACACGTGAGTAGCCGTTGTTGGCGGCTTGACTGTCAGGGATTCACTGGACAACGGGGGCGAGCCCCCCTGTACCTTGTGCCGTGTATATCCCCCACTTCAGCGCGAAGCTTGTTCGGGCGTTGTCATTTCCAGGACTTGATCAGCGCTTCCTCAGCCACGACGGGCTGAAAATACTGGCGGGGCGTGGTGGCGGGGGCGCATTCGCATTCCGCCTGTCAACCCGCGTGGATGCCGGGTTTCGGCCGATTCGACGGCGCAGTTGCCCCCGCAGTGACCCCCGCTTCGAGTTCAGCCGGGGCCGCCGCCAGAAATCTCATTCTTGAAAGCGTCCGCCTGGGAGAGCATGCCGTTTGAAACTCGCTCCCACAGAATCCTGGGGAAGTCTGATGCAAGGCGCTTTTCCACCGCTGCGAGCGATGTCGGGACATTTTCGATCAACGCCTGCATCTTGTCCCACACAGGCGGTACGCCGCTCTTGTCGGCCAGTTCGCGATAATGACGAACGCGAATTTCCCCCAGCCTGTAATGCATGTTCTTGGCACGCAGGCCCATCGCCAGCCGCGATTTCTGCGGCGAAAGCGAATGGGTGCCGTGACCGATGACGGGCCAGGCAGAGAGCACGTCGTAGAGCGGCGTCAGGCGATAGCTGTCACCTGCGTTGAGGAACACGGAGAAGTTCTTCGCGTGCCCATCTGTGGCGGCCAGCAGCCAGAAGGCCAGTTGCACCAACAGGAACTGCTCGCGGTCCGCGTTGGGCGAGGCGCTGCCGGAGAGCAGTTTCAACGCGTCTTCTATTCCGGGGCCGCCGTCGGATTCGTATTTTCTGTCAGGCGGTACCGCGAGCGCCTGGCAAAAATCTTCCTGAGGCAGCCTCGCGATCCATCGCTCGCCCATCCACTGGCGGTCAAAGCGCTCGACGACCAGCACCTTCTGCGCGCCAAAGACCGCCATTTCGGTTTTCGCCACTGCGAAGCCAAGCTCGCAAAGAATTTTCGCGCAGAGCCATTCATTCTCGACCGACTCCGACATGTCGAGCTGCAGTCCTCCCCCGACAACGCCGAGCGGCAACTTCAATATATGAGTCGTCGGGGTTGCGCCCCTTGGACGGAACCACTTTCCGTGCTGGCACAGGAGGGCCGTCTTTTCCTGGGCGCCCGCGATCGAAATGCGAAACTCATCGTATTCTTCGTTCGTTCCGGACAATGGTTCGGCGGTTACGCTTCGAAGAATACGCTCGACTTCGGCATCGTTGACGGGCACACCATCAATCCGGTCGAATCCTTCTGGAGCAGTCCCCGTGGGCAGCAGTTGAACGGCGCCTACGCAATCGCGTCCGATAGCAGTCAGCAGTTCAAATGCTTCTGTGCCACGGGTGCGAAAGCGCGCGCTGAGCCGACGGCGGATGTTGTCGTTTTCGGGCAGCAGATTCTCGAAGTAGCTTGATACGGACGCTCCAGTGATCTCGCGTGACGGGCCGATGGGCAGTGACAACGAAAGCGAGCGCCGCTGCGGGGAACGCAGCCAGGTTTCCTCATAGGTAAGGCGATGGCCACCCGTGCGTGTCCGCGACCACACGCCGACCAGTTCGCCGTTCATCCAGACGTTGAGCTCTGTGCTCACCAAGAGCCTTTCGACATCGTGTCCGGTTTGGAAGCGTCGTCAGGCCGCGAATCGCGCAGCATGATGTGTGCGTCCAAGGCGGTGAGCAGCTTGAACAGTTGCGCGACACTCACAACCGATGGGTCCCGCTCGATTTCAGCAATGCGAACCTGTCCAATGCCCAGCAACTTGCCAAGTTGCGTCTGGGTCAGGCCCTTGGTCTTGCGCAGCGCGCGCAGCTGTTGCCTGATCTGGTCTGGGAAACGAATGGGGTAGTCCATAGGCCCATGTTATCGCCTTAAGGTGATATTGTAAATATATCGCTTTATACCGATTTTAATATCGTTTAAATATTATAAGTTAACAATATCGCCCTTAGGCGATTTTCAAAGCACGCCATGACAGAAGTCCGGCTCGAAAATTCGCGGTTTCCGACCCGCCACCCCCGGCGACTCTTGCTGCTTCTGCTACCGATCAGCGTTCGCGCCGGGCGACGGTCGCAGAATGGCAACAATAGCAACGCCCTCTGACGCCAACATTGAGGGCGATGACGGGGGGCGTTATCCGCGGATGAAAGGGCTGCGCAGTTGGTGCGAAGGGGGCATTACAGAACCCGAAGGTTTCAAGAATTTCTCTGGACGTGCATGCCCTTCAGGGTTACTTCAACCACTCAGCCGGTCTAATGCGGTTTTGGCCGGTGGGAACCCTTGAGCAGCTGCCCTCCGATACCACTCCTTGGCCTGGCTCAAGTCTCTAGGGAGACCTCCTCTGCCACCCTCAAAAAACAACGCGAGATTGAACTGCGCTAAAGCATTATTTTGATTGGCAGAGAGCCTATACAGCCTTGCGGCCTCGATATCATCCTTTGTTAGGCCTCCACGACCGACAGCATAAGATATGCCGAGGTTGAATTGCGCAGCGGCATAGTTCTGCGCTGCGGCCAGCTTGTATAGCCGAACCGCCTCGACCTCATCCTTGACAAGACCTCCTCGGCCATTGGCATGCATCGCTCCAAGACTGGTTTGCGCCCTTGCATAACTCTGGGCTGCGGCCAGCTTATATAGCCGAACCGCCTCGACGTCATCCTTGGCAAGATCTCCTCGGCCATTGGCGTACATCCCTCCTAGACGAGTTTGAGCATATGCATCGTTCTGGGCTGCGGCCAGCTTATATAGCCGCACCGCCTCGACCTCATCCTTGACAAGACCTCCTCGGCCGTTTTCGTACATGACTGCGAGGTTGGTTCGCGCAATTGCATCGTTCTGGGTTGCGGCCAACTTATATAGCCGAACCGCCTCGACCTCATCCTTGGATAGACCTCCACGCCCGCTTTCGTACATGTATCCGAGACCGAGTTGCCCCCCTGCATAGTTCTGGGCTGCGGCCAGTTTATATAGCCGAACTGCCTCGACCTCATCTTTGACAAGACCTCCGCGGCCGTTTTCGTACATCGACCCGAGGTAGGCTTGCGCCATTGCGTCATTATTTTCAGTTGCAAGGCGAAACAACCGTTGTGCTTCTGCATCACCCTTTGGAGGTGCAACGCTAGTGACTGGAGTGGTTGCCTTGACCGGTTGAGAAACCACCAACTGCGCAGGGAGTGCTATGCCCTTCAGTCGTGATTGAGCCAACTCTACGAACAACCCATTTGGGAATCGATTGAGGTAAGCCCTCAACTCATCACCGTTGCGGCTGTCCTTTACCGATTCCCAAAATGTTCTTTCATTGGCTGAAAGGTCATTGACAAGAGTGGTTGGCTCGACTTGTATTTTTTGTAGAGTCAGCGTGTTGAAGTAAAAATCTCCTCTCAAACTGCCTTCAATCCACGGCTCCTGTTTCCCCTTGGTCTTGGCAACCACGGTGTTCGTGACCTGTTTCAACATCAATTCCACCGGCAACCGGGAACCCAGTTGCGCAAGCAAAGCCTCCGTGTAGGTGCCATTTTTTCCGTCTCCATCCGAAGCGACGCTGCCGGGTTTGGTGGCGTAGTGGATAAGAGTCCCCGAGGCTGCCTCAACCTTCGCCAAGCCCCGTGAAGCACTACGGAAGCGACGGGCGAACGGGTTATCTCTGCACGCATCAAGGAATACCAAACTCACGCCAGCTTTGGATTCCTCCATGTTCTCCAACAGCGTTCCAAGGTTCAGGCTCTGTAGAGGAACATCTTCTTCCGAGTCGATTTCAGCGTCCACCGCAGGAAAGTAGTTCTGTCCCTTTACCTGAATGCCGTGTCCTGCATAGAAGACCAGTGCAGTCACACCGGGCTTTATCTTGGAGCGGAACTCACGGTAGGTGCCGCCGATCTCACGGGTCTTCAGGTTCTCTTTCAGCGTGACATCAAAGCCCAAGCTGCGTAACCGGGTCGCCATGGCTCTGGCGTCATTGACTGGATTGGCTAGGGGCGCGCTCTTGTAACTGGCATTCCCGATGACCAATGC
>CANIIN010000043.1 GCA_947467405.1 Betaproteobacteria bacterium
CTTTTCGCATTAGTTAGTGATATGCATCTATACCAGAGGGAAAACGCTAACCCGGCAGTACTAACGTAAGTCCTGATCAGCAATCGAGTTTCTGCACCGCGTCGCGGATCGTCCCTAAGTAATGCGAAAAGAGCCAAAAAAAACGGGGCGGCCGATAGGCCGGCCGCCCCGTTGTTCTGCAGAACTGCCGGCCTTATTCCGGCTTGTAGCCCGACAACTTTGCGGCACCACCATAAAACTCCAGCTCGCTCTCGATGATGCGCCGGAAGTCGTCCGACGTGCCGCCCGGGGTGTAGGCGCCCGTGCTGGCAACCAGAGCCTGGATATCCGGCATCTGGATGATGACGTTCATCTCGCGATTGAGCCTGTCGACGATATCCTTTGGCGTGCCGGTCCTCGCCCACAGGCCGCCGTTGAACAACGTGGCAAAACCGGGGAACGTATCCGTGATCAGCGGCACATCAGGCAGCAACGCAGTGGCACGCGGGCCACCCACGCCGATGGCTTTCAGCTTGCCGGACTTCACGTGCGCGGCATAAGTGATGGCGCTGTCGAATGCGGCCTGGATCTCGTTGCCGAGCAGCGCCGTGGTGGTCGGGTTCGAGCCTTTGTAAGGAATGTGCACCAGGTTGATCCCGGCGCGGGCCTTGAAGGCTTCCATGGACAGCATGGCCGATGGTGCGGCGGAACCGTAGTTCATCTTGCCGGGATTGGCCTTGGCGTAGGCGATGAACTCCTTGTAATCCTTCACCGGCAGCGAGGCCGGTACGAACAGCATGTACGGGCCCTGATACAGGCTGACCACGGGAATGAAGTCCTTGAGCAGGTCGAACGACACGCTCTTGTTGAACACCGAGGTCGTGCTCGAACCGCCGATGTACATGAGCGTGTAGCCGTCAGCGGGCGCTGCCAATGCGGCCTGCGCGCCGATGAGCGTATTGCCGCCCGGCTTGTTGTCAATGACCACCGGCTGCTTCAGGCGTTCCGAGAGCTTCTGGCCCATGCCGCGTCCGAGCACGTCGGTCGTTCCGCCCGGCGGATAAGGCACGACGAACTTGATCGGGCGTGTCGGATAATCGTCCGCCGCGCAGGCCATGCCCGCAGCCATTGCCAGAACGCCGGCGAACGCGATGCTCGTCAGGTCCTTCATGGAAATCTGAAACTTCATTGTCTGCTCCTGTGAACTGAATGCCGGCCCGCATTTTCCTCCTGCAGGCAAGCCTTGTACATGAATGACTGCGAACCCGAAATGAGTATCCCTCATCGCACACCGTGGCATTGCGATCTGGTCGCACCAGAATGGCAAAAGCCCGGAAATTCCGGGCTTTTGCACTGACTGCCGCAAACGCCTACTTTGCGCCGGCTGCCTTCTGCGCGCGCCAGCGCAGGTTGCGATTGTTGGAGAGCACCACCTGGCCGTTGATATGGGCGCTGGCCGCATGTCCGGAGAACAACAGGGTGTCGTCGCCCTCGCCAATACGGAACGAGACATAGGTGCCGTTGATGTAGGGGCGTTCGATGGGCCACTCCCTGCCGCCGATCTTCGCTGTGCCTTCGAAGCGCTGATTCTTCTGGCGGATGTCGAATTCCAGGGTCTTCGCGCCGTTGAGCGTCTGCACAGTTGCGGTCCAGCTGCCCTGCAGTCGCGCCGGGACCACCCAGTACAGGATCACGCTTTCCTTCTTCAGGCCGACTTTCTTCTCCGGCACCTGGATGACTTCTTTCGCTTCCGGCTCCCAGTCGCCGATGCCGTAATCGTGAGAGACGATGCGGGTGCCGGGCTTCAAGGCCAGCAGGCTGGGTTGCAGCACCGCGTTGTACTGCGGCAGCAGGTACATGGTGATCACCGTGGCCTGCGAGAAATCACTCTTGAAGATGTCCTGCTCGAGGAAGACGGCACGGTCGGACACGCCGGCGATCTTCGCATTCTTCTTCGCCAGTTTGACCAGGTTGGGGTCGTATTCGATGCCAATGCCGCGCGCTTTCAGTTCGTCGGCGGCGGTGATGACGATACGCCCGTCGCCCGAGCCCAGATCGATGACGAAATCATTGGCACGCACGCCGGCCATGCGCAGCATGGTGTCCACCACGTTCTTGGGCGAGGTGACATAGGGAGTCTCCTCGGTGATCTTGGGCTTGTCAGCCGCATCGTCGGCCGCCTGCGCCGGCAGGATGCCGGCAGCAAAAACCAGACCGAGCAGCGCGGTGGCCGCAGTGTAACGACGGATGGATGGCATATTCATCGGAACTTGCTCCTCAACTCGTTTTTTTCACTGGCACCTTCGATGCATGCGCATCGACTCGTCGCCAGTTCCTGTACATCGGGTTCACACCAGCCACTCAGGCGTAGCCGGCCTTGCCATACGGCGTATCGGCATCGCGCTTGTAGACCAGCAGCCGCCGCCGATAGGACAACACCAGTTCGCGGCGCTGGTTCCACGACCAGGTATCGACCGTAAGAATGCCTTCATTGGGTCGCGACTTCGATTCGCGCTTCTCGATCACCTTGGACTCGGTCTCGAGCGTGTCCCCGGCATGAACCGGCAGCGGCAGCTTCACGTCCGACCAGCCAAGATTGGCCACGACACGGCCGAAGGTGCGCGTGCTCGCTGCCGTCACCGCCGTGATCACCCACGTTTCAGCGATGCGATAACGGCTGCCTTGATAGGCTTCGACCCATGCCATGTCGTGGTGCTGCGGGTTCCACTCAAGGGAACGCAGCGCATGCTCGACGGCCTCGTCCTTGCGAAAATGGCGCCGTGGAAAATGAATGAACGTGTCCCCGGCCTGGGCATCCTCGAAGAACAGGCCGTAGCGCTCCAGCAGGCTGCCATCAGATTCCTTGTGGTACATCTCGAAGCGGGGCTCGGCTGCCGGCGCGTGCGGCACAGTGCTGTCAGCCGGGTGTTGACCGCGACGATAGATTTCCACGTCGTAGGTCAGTCTCGCCACTTCCTTGCCGTGCTGATTCAGGCCGCGCGACACCACGCCCACGATGCCGATGTCCGGGCCGGCCGGGGCCACCGCCACGATTTCGGATTCGGCATACAGCGTGTCGCCGCCGAACACCGGCGACGGCAGCAGCATTTCCCGAAAGCCGACGATGTTGCGCTTGCGCCCAAAGGTGCGCGAAGCCATGCCGATGACACGCTGGATGGTGATGGTGCTCACCATCAGTGGCAACTTCCAGGTGGTCTGGGCAGCGTAGTTCGCGTCGTAGTGCAGCATGGCCGAATTGATGGAATCCAGCGATTCATCCGTATTGTCCTGCTGGGAGAGGGTCACGCCGGGACGATGCTTGAAACGCTGCCCAACCTGGAATTCCTCGAAATCGAGGCCCCAGCGTTCCTGGTAGCGTTGGTCATCGACACGGTCGAACAGATAGAAGCTCATGGCTGAATGGTTCCGGAAACCGCATGAAAAGAGGGGGAATTCTATCAGGCTGCCCCTGGTTCTCCCGTGGCACGCGCCCTTTTTCGGTATACGCGTCACCGGACGGCTCTTGCAGTGCAGCATGTCGAGGCCAACTGTTCAAACGCCCTCAAAACTGGTGAAAAGCAGTCCATATCAAACAGCCTGACAACGCGTATCAAAACTATTGACTTTGTCGCGCGATGTGCGGCTTCTATAGTGGCCCGCGGTTCGATATATCGAACAACCATCACCGGAGCGATCCGGCTGCCTGACTTGAGGGAGGAGACCCGTGATGAAATTCCTGAAACGTGCATCGAATACAGCGACTGTTGCGCTGCTCACGCTGCTGCCGCTGGCCGGGGCTGCGCAGGCACAGAACGCCGATTACCCCAACCGCATCGTGCGCGTGGTGGTGCCGTTTGCGCCAGGGGGCTCTACCGACAACGCCGGCCGCATGGTTGCGCTGTCCTTCGAGAAGCAGTTCAAGCAGACCTTCGTGGTGGAAAACAAGCCCGGCGCCTTCACCCAGATCGGCACCGATGCCGTGGTCAAGGCCGCCCCCAACGGCTACACGCTGCTGCTGGCCGCCAGCAATCTGCCAACCGAGCAAGTCATCAACAAAGATTGGCCGTTCAAGGCCGAGCGCGACCTGACCACCATCGGCCTGATTTCGGGAGCGGGGCTGGCGCTGGCGGTCAACCCGGCATCACCCATCAAGAACCTGCGCGACCTGATCGACTTCTCCAAGGCCAATCCCGGCAAGCTGAATCAGGCCATGGCTGCATCACCCGCGCTCGATATCGAGGATCTGAAGGCACGCCTGGGCCTGAACCTGACCGCGGTGATTTACAAGGGCGGTCCACTCGCCGTACAAGCGGTCGTTTCAGGCGAGGGCGACATTACTTCAGGTTCGCCGCAGGACATCGTTTCACTGGTCAGAGCCGGACGCCTGCGCGCGCTGGTGTATTCGGAGAAGGAACGCCATCCGCTGTTGCCGGACGTCCCCACTGTGAACGAGGCCGGCGTCGGCATCAGCGATTTCGACGGCGTGCTGTGGTTCGGCCTGTTCGGGCCGGCCGGCCTGCCCGCCGATATCGTCACCAAACTGCACGGCGGCGTTCAGACCATGCTGAAAGACCCGGAGATGGTCGAGCGCATCCGCTCGCTGGGCATGCGTCCCTTCCCGCTGACACTTGCGGAAGCGCGCGCACGCGTTGCCGCGGAAACAGCGCGCACCGAAGCGCTGATGGCACGCGGCGTCAAACTGCGCTGATTTTTCGCTTCAGAGGACTGTCCGGATCTCCCGGACCACTTCGATTTCTGGCGCTGCAAACCAGCGCCAGGTCCTGTGAGGTTGCAAGCCAGCCTTTCTCAAGCCCCGCGGCGGGACTTTCGGGCAGCCGGACGCAATTCGGGCACCTGACTGCCGCGCTGCTCGGCAAATTCCCGCGCGCGCTGCACGAAGGCCGCGTGCAGTTCGCCGTGCTGGATGTCCTTGCGGTAGATGATGTTGATCTGCCGCGTGAGGTCCAGCCCGTCCACGATGACTTCCTTGAGGATGCCGGCCTCGAGTTCCGCCTGGATGCTGGTGCGCGACTGGCAACCGATGCCGACGCCGCGAATCACCGCCCTTTTGATTGCCTCGATGCTGCCGGTCTCGAATGCCACGCGAATGTAATCGACATGGTTCAGTACGGCACGGGTCAGAACGCCGCGCACGTCGGCGAAGATCGGCTGCAGGCACCAGGTCGCTTCGGCGAGCTCCTGGATCTTCACGCGGCGCTTGCCGGCGAACGGGTGCCTGGCGGCGCAGAACACCACCAGATCGTCGCGCAACCAGTGGCTGGTGCGCAGCGTCTGGCGCATCGAAGGGCTTTCGATGAAGCCGAGGTCGAGCGCCATGCTGTCCACCAGGTCCAGCACGTCGGAGGATTTGGCCACGGTCAGGCTGATTTCAACGCCCGGGTGATCAAGCAGGAAATCGGCGCAGATGTCCGGCAGCAGGTAGGTGCCCACGGTGGTGCTGGCGCCGATGGACAGCGAACCCTGGTGGCCGCCGTCCCGCGCCACCGACTCGACGTCGCGCACGCTCAGCAGCGCCGAGCGGATCTTCGGCTGCAGCCGCTTGCCGTTGTCGTTCAGCACCAGCTTCTTGCTGTGGCGGTGGAACAACTGCGTGCCGAGATTCCGTTCCAGTTCCTTCAGCGCCATGCTGACGGCGGACTGAGTGAGCGCAATTTCGCGCGCCGCCTGGCTGACGCCGCCAAGGCGCGCCACCGCGTCGAATACCACCATCTGTCTAAGCGTGATTCTCATATCAATGCGATTGAATCAACCCATCAGAACAATCAGTTTGTTCGGCATTGTATCCGTCCCTTATATTGCCTGTTCACCCCCGCTACACCGCCGATCGGCCTGATCGGGCAACGAGGGGCCAATACAAGGAGGAGTCCAGCAATGAAACGCAAAGTGGCATTCATCACCGGCGCCAGTCGCGGCATCGGCAAGTCCTGCGCCGTCTACCTCGCCAAGGCCGGTTACGACATCACCATCACGGCGCGCACGCTGCACGAAGGCGAGGCCCGTGAGCATTCGCCGACGGTCAAGCGTTCCGACATGTCGCCGCTGCCGGGCAGTCTGGATGCCACCGCCGCGCTGTGCCGCGCCGAAGGCCGCGAAGTTATGGTCCTGCAGGCCGATATCACCGACCCGGCGTCACTGGGCGCGGCGGCCGCCACCGTGAACGCCAAATGGGGCGGCGTCGACGTGCTGGTGCATGTGGCACGCTACATCGGCGCCGGGCACATGGACAAGCTGATGGACACGCCGATCGAGCAGGTCGAGAAGCACCTTGCCGGCAACCTGATCGCCACCCTGATCCTGGACAAGGCCTTCATCCCCGGCATGGTCGAGCGCAAAAGCGGCGTCATCATCAATTTCACGTCGGGATCGGCCTATTCCGACCCGAAGAAGGCCGCCGGCGAAGGCGGCTGGGGCATCTGTTATGCCGTCTCCAAGGGCGCCATCCACCGCGTCGCCGGCGTGCTGGCAGTCGAACTCGAAGGCACCGGCGTGCAGGTCTACAACGTCGACCCGGGCTTCACCATGACCGAACGCATCAAGCAAGACATGGCCAAGTTCGGCTTCGACCTGGAGGGTGCACCGGTTGACGTGTCGGGCGCCGTGGTGAAGTGGCTGGCCACCAATCCGGAAGCCACCCAATTCAATGGCAAGACCATGTACGCGCAGAACTTCTGCCACGAGAACAACCTGCTGCCCGGGTGGACAGGGCCGAAGCACCTGGGCCGCATGTCCACCTACGATTACAGCGGCGCCATCGTTGACGGCTACGACATCGAGCTGGAAAAGAAATTCCTCGCGGCTACAGCAAAGAAGTAGGCTGGGCCGGCAGGCGCAAACGACCGCACCGCACGCCGACCGTATACGGCACAGGCGGCTCGCATCGTCGATCACGACGGCGCGAGCCGTTGCCATGTTGACTCACCGCATCACGAACCTGCACAGACATGAGCGCTCCTGCAACCAGCCCGCAACGCTTGACCGATCCCCGTCTCATCGCCATTGCCTGCGGCAATTTCGTGATCGGCGCCAATTCCAGCCTGATGATCGGATTGCTTAACGAGGTGGCCCAGGATCTCCGCATTTCGATTCCAGTCGCCGGTCAGCTCATCGCCGCGATGTCGATTTCGACGGCCATCTCGGCGCCCCTCTTGGCGTTCGCCACGGCACACCTGGCGCGAAGGTTGGTGCTGTCAGCGTCGCTGGGCATGACCGCATGCTGCCAGCTTCTATCGGCCGTGGCGCCCGGATTCGTGGTGCTCATGCTGGCCCGCATTCTGGCCGGCATACCCTCTGCCTCCTATACGCCGGCCGCGGCCGCAACGGGCGGCATGCTGGTATCACTGGAAAAGCGCTCTCAGGCCATCATGACGGTCGGTCTCGGCCATAGCGCTGCGGCCATCATCGGTGTGCCTGCCGGGGTATTCCTCGGCGGCCTGTTCGGCTGGCGCATCGCCATGCTGGTGTTCGGCGTGATGGCGGTGGTCGTGGTGCTGTGGCTGCTCTATGTGCTGCCCGCCAGGCTGCCACAGGCGAAATTGCCCAGCGGCGCCCTCGGCGTGATGCTGCGCAACCGCGGACTGACGTCCACGCTGGCGGTTACATTCGCGCAGGGTTGCGGGCAGTTCATGCTGTTCTCCTATATTGCGCCGGCCCTGAAGGATCTGATCGGTGCATCCACCGGCACCATTAGCCTGCTGATGGGCTGGTTCGGCGTGTGCGGCCTGCTCGGCAACCTATTGGGCGTGAAACTCATCTCGCGAATCGGGCCGACACGGATGACCTTCACCGGATTGGCCGCGATCGCCATGGCGCACCTCGTCTGGCCGCTCGGCCAGTTCTCGGCACTCGCCATGCCGGTCGCATTCACGTTCTGGGGCTTGGGATTCTTCGCCCTCAACAGCGCACTGCAGGTGCGACTGGTCCTCTTCGCGCCGGAACTCGGCAACCTCTCGGTGGCCTTCAATACCTCGCTGGTATTCGCAGGCAGCGCAGTCGCCGCCGCGACCGGGGGACTGATCATCGCCTACATCGGCATCCGTGCCGTCAGTTGGTTCGGCCTGTGCATCCTGTGCGGTGCCGCAGCTTTGCTCTGGTACAGCATACGATTCGATCCCAGAGCATCACGGGCCTGAGACAGGGTTCATTTACTTCGGCCGTCCAAATGGCCGTTCACCAAAGCAAAACGGCGGCTCGCCTGTCGCTTGGGCGAGCCGCCGTCGATGAGCCCTCGTGGACTACTTGTAGTGGTAGAAGCCGCGACCTGTCTTGCGACCGAGATGACCCGCTTCAACCATCTCGACCAGCAGCGGCGCCGGTCGGTACTTGGAATCCTTGAAAGAGTCGCACAGCACGTTGACCGCGCCCAGCAGCACGTCCAGGCCGACCATGTCGCACAGCGCCAGCGGTCCGATGGGATGGTTGCAGCCCAGGCGCATGCCGTCGTCGATCTCCTGCGCCGTGGCAATGCCTTCGCTGAACGCGAAGATCGCTTCGTTCAGCATCGGGATCAGGATGCGGTTCACCGCGAATCCCGGACTGTTCCTGACCTTGATCGGGCTCTTGCCGATCTTCTTCGAGACTTCCTCGACCGCCGCTGTGGTCTCGTCCGACGTTTCCAGTCCGCGGATCAGCTCCACCAGCGCCATCACCGGCACCGGATTGAAGAAGTGCATGCCGATCACCTGGGCGGGGCGCTTGGTCGCGGCCGCCAGTTTGGTGATGGAAATGGACGAGGTATTGCTGGCGATGATCGCGCCGGCCTTGGCCACCGCCTCGATCTGCGCAAACAGCTTCAGCTTGATGTCGACGTTTTCGGTGGCGGCCTCGATGAGCAGGTCGCAGTCCTTCATGGCGGACATCTCGGTGCTGGTCTTGATGCGACCCAGCGCGGCGGCCTTGTCGGCGTCGGTCATTTTCTGCTTCTGCACGATGCGCGTGAGGCTGCCATAGACCGTCTTCATGCCGCGATCGAGCGCAGCCTGCGCGATGTCGACCATGACCACCGGAATGCCGGCCACGGCGAATGCCTGCGCGATGCCGTTGCCCATGGTGCCCGCCCCGATGACGCCGATGCTCTGAATGCTCATGCTTTCCCCAGAAAAGAGTGCGCTGAAAGGAGGGATTTTACCCTTGTGCCAACAGCCTGCACCAGAACGCCCGACTTGCCGCCAAGGGCCCGATGCTCAGCGATTGGTTCCGCGATGAGATTCAAGGCAGATTCTTGGTTGATTCGGGGAACCAAAGCGGAACCGCCAGAGCAGCGGCCAGACCAGAGTTGAGCGATACGGGGCGGGCTACACGGAAGAGGCGCAGTCCAGGAGGATCTATTTTTGCGCGGCCTTTTCCTCCGCCGCCCAGCGCGTCAGCGATTTGGTGATGCGTTCCGGGGGAAAGTTCATCTGTACCAGAGCCATGCCGCGGTCGAACACCTCGCCATACTGGGAGATCAAGCCATCTTTCAGCCTGACTCGGGAGACGCCTGAGAAAAACACTCTCACGCCTTCGCTGCCCGGCAGCTTGGATGTATAGGAAAAATCGTAGTACGCATAGCCCAGACTGCCGTTGCTCAAGGCATCGGACAGCACCCATGAAAAATCACGCGCGTTCGCGTGGAAATGGTTTTCCACCATGCCGCGAATCGCGTCGCGGCAGCGAAACTCACCGTAGAAGCCGTCGTGATAAACGCCGTCCGGGACGAAACAGGCCGCCGCTGCGATGCCCTCACCGCGGCAGATCGCCTGAGTCATGCGCTCGATCAGAGCGCGGAACTCATTGGTGGGATCGGTCATGGACTAGTCACCTCATGCGCTGTGTTGATACGAACAGTGTCCCACACTGGGCACGCGTTCGGTTCGACGGCTTGGCTATTGCACGGTGGCGCCCCACGAGCGTCTTCGAATGATTGTCACTTTTGCCTGGCCATTGCGATCCAAGCACCGCCTTTGACTGGCGGGCTTTGCAGCGACAGAAAGACTGCCTGCTTCATCCGTGTACCATGCCATTATGCCGCCTGACTTTGCACCTTGAAATGGACTGGCATTCTGACAAATGGGAGAGGATTATCATGAAGTTCATCAATAAAGTAATGCTGCGCAACCGCGTTCTTACCCTCATCGCCGGCATGGTGCTGGGCCTCTCGGGACTGTCCGCGCAAGCCCAGACCTATCCCGACAAGCCGCTGCGCCTGATCATTCCGTTTGCGCCCGGCGGATCGACGGACGTCATCGGCAGGCATTTCGCCGCCGAGTTTCCGAAGTACATCGGCCAGCCCGTGATCGCCGAGAACAAGGTCGGCGCGGCTGGCGCTATCGGCGGCGACTTCGTCGCCAAGTCTGCGCCCGACGGCTATACGCTGTGCTACTGCGGTGCCGGATCGTCGTTCATGGTTGAAGTATTGGGCCAGAAGACCGCCTACAGTGCCGAGCGCGACCTGATACCGGTGAGCCTGTCGCATACCGTCGAGTACATTCTGGCGGTGAAGCCCGGCCTGCCGGTCAAGAACCTCGCCGAATTCGTGGCCTACGCCAAGGCCAATCCCGGCAAGTTGACTTACAGCACGCCGGGTACTGCGGGTCCCAACCACCTTGGCATGGTGCTCCTGGAGCAGGTCGCCGCGATCAGCATGCTCCACATCCCGTACAAGGGTGAAGCACCGGCCTTGGCCGATCTCGCCGGCGGCCAGGTTGACGCCAGCCACGCCACCTTCATCACGGCGCCGGCCTACCTCAAGGCCGGCAAGATCCGCGCGATCGCGCACATGGCGGCCACTCGCGCCCCGCAGATGCCGGATCTCCCGACCATAGCGGAATCGGGCTACCCGGGCTTCGAGTCGCTGACCTTTGTCGGCATCATGGTTGCTGCCGGAACTCCGCAGCCCATCGTGAAAAAGCTCCAGGACAACATCATGACCATGCTCAAAGTCCCGGCCATCCGCGACAAAATGATCGAGTTGGGCGTGCGGCCACTGGGTACGACAGCCGAAGAGCACGGGGCGTTCCTGAAGCGCGAACGCGAGAAGGCCACCCGCATCGTCCGCGTCGGCAACATCAAGGCCGAGTAA
>CANIIN010000044.1 GCA_947467405.1 Betaproteobacteria bacterium
GTGTTCCAAAAATGAATTGCCTTGAATCCAGCATAACCTCGAAGCCGGATCACAAAGCGTGCCTGAGTTGTCTGATTATTGATGCCAGGAGATCCATGTCGCTTCGCGAATCGCAATGGATGAACGAGTTCCGTCAATCAATAGTGATAATTATAATGTTATTTAATTACTTATAGCATTTTAATTATTGTAAATACTAGCAGTAATTTCAATAATTAGAGTCCTTTATTCGGCCCTCATTGGACACCAGAAAAGCCCTGAAAATCGATGTTTGACAGGGAGTTACGCAAGCTCGACTGAGCACGCCCCCCCCGCCTCCCGGACTCCAGCACAGGTCACTATCTGAGGTTGAACCGTGTGATAGCCAGTTTTTCCATTTCAGACTGCTCTTTTGCGACTTTCTTGCGATAGTCCGATTTCACGGCATTGGTGGCCAAGTGGGTCATCTTGACTCGTTCCGCCTCCAACGCCTGATGTTTTAGCCGCGCCTGGAGCAGTTCCTCCCGCGCCACGACCAGGGTCTCGGACAGTTTTGCCTTCAGGTCCTCAACATGCGCGATGTATCGGCGACAAATCATGTTTTCGCTCATGGTGTGCAGTTGCCCTTCGACAGCTTGCAGGCGCGCCAGATATTCGGCGTGCAATTCATTGAGCCGGACGGCGCTTTTCTCCAGGGCTTCAAGACGTTGCCTTGCCTTGCTCACCGGAGACAGCGCATCGTTGGCACGTGACTGTGCGCGCTTCGCCAACAGGTTCCAGATCTGTAACCGGTTCATTTCATGCTGCCATCACGTCCGTGAGAGCGCCCAGTGTTTCCGCGTACTCCACCCCCATGTGCATGTCCTGGCGCAGGAAGTGTTCCATCTGGGGTCGTTTGGCGATGGCTTCGTCGAGGTCCGCGTTGGACCCGCTTTCATAGGCGCCCACCTGGATCAGTTCCTCGTTTTGCTGGTAGAGCGTCCAGAGCCGCCTGAAACGATTGGCTGCCTTGAGCGTCTCGGGCTCCACCAGCGACTGCATGACGCGCGATATCGACCCGGCGAGGTCGATCGCCGGGTAATGCGCAGCATCCGCCAGCGACCGCGACAGCATGACCTGTCCGTCCAGGGATGCACGCGCAATATCCACGACGGGATCGGAGGGGTCATCGTTCTCCATCAGCACCGTGTAGATTGCCGTTATCGCCCCATGGCCCTTCCTGCCCACTCCGGCCCGTTCGATGAGATTGGGCAGCAACGCAAACACCGATGGCGGATAGCCCTTGGCGGTTGGCGGCTCGCCAACCGCCAGGCCTATTTCTCGCTGCGCGTGGGCGACCCGGGTAAGGCTGTCCACGAGCATCAGCACGTTCAGACCGCGATCACGGAAATATTCCGCGATGAGGTGCGTAAGATTGGCGGCGCGCAAGCGCAGCACAGGTGACACGTTGGCCGGCGCGGCCACCACGACCGATTTGGCCAGCCCCTCAACGCCCAGCGAATCCTTGATAAAGTCGTTGACTTCCCGACCGCGCTCGCCGATCAGTCCGATCACCACGACATCCGCCTTGGTGTAGCGTGTCAGCATTCCCATCAGAACGCTCTTGCCTACGCCTGAACCAGCCATGAGCCCGATACGCTGCCCGCGCCCGATGGTCAGCACGCCGTTGATCGCCTTCACCCCGACATCGAGCACTTGATCGATCGATCCGCGCTCAAGGGGATTGAGTGCCAGGCCTCTCAAACTCAGCTCATCGGGACATTCCGGGGCCGGTTTGCCGTCCAGGGGAGCACCCCTCGCGTCAATGACGCGGCCCAGCAGAGCTGGCCCGAGCCGCACCGTCGGTGCACGGCTCAAGACGCGCACCGCTGCGCCCGGACCGATACCGACCGGTTCGCCGAACGGCATCAGATAGGTGGTCCGATCATTGAACCCGACCACTTCGGCCTCCAGCGGCGCGCCGCCGGGGCTTTCCACCATGCAGAATGCCCCGCTCGGGGCGACAATTCCCTGGGCTTCGAGGGTGAGGCCAACCATGCGGATCAGCTTTCCACTGTGCTGGGGCGCATCGACCCGCGCCCTCTTCATGGCCGCCTTGGCGGCTTTGGAGAAATCAGGTATCAGGTCCGGCTTCATCTTCATCCACCGTGAATGCGTCGGCCTGGAGGGTATGCCCTGTCTTGGACGGAGCCTGCTCCGAGAATTTGTCCAGGGAGGACGGCGTCTGGAATCGGGTCAAATCATCCTGCGGCATGGTTTGCAGAGATCCGGCGCTGCGATTCAGATGACTATCGGCATGTGCCCCGAGTACCGAGCGCGCCATCGCCTCGAGACGGTTCTCGATGAAGTCCTCGATGGCCCCTCCGGACATCTCGAGCTTGACGCTGCCGCGCGACAGTGACGCATCCCGCACCAGTACCATGAGGTCGGATAACTCCCCGTCGATCAGGGAGAACTTTTCCAGGTCCTCAGGATTCAATCTGACGGTGACCCGCTCTCCGGGGTGCTCAATTTCCAGCAGCGCATTCTCGACCAGACGACGGATGGCTTGTCCGGACTGGTTGAGTTCTCCGCGAATCAGTTGTTCCGCAATGTGGATGGCGAGGCTCTCCAGCGGCACAAAGAACGCCCGGGGGTCGGCCAGCGATTCATTGAGCGCCGCAAGAAACTCCCTCACGCCGTTCTTTTCCAATTCGATCGCCTTGCGTGCTTCCTCACGACCGACCGCCGTTCCCGCAGCCAGGCCGCGCTCGTATTCCTGACGCAAACTCTCCTCATCGAGAATGGACGGCGCACGCACCATATCTTGAGCCGCCGGATGGCTTGGTTGATCCTCGGCGCCCGCAAGTTGGGCCAAACGCGCTGATTCACCATCACTCCCGCCGGATGATGAACCATCCTTGTCAGACCAGGCGTTCGATGCGCCCTGCCCCGATACAACGGCACCGGGGTCCGGATAGACCGGAACCTGCGATTCAATGAAGTCGGCTCTGATTAAAGGATCGCTTCCCGAAAACGAGTTGTCCTCCGAACCTGCCCGATTGAGGAGGGCATCCGGCTGCCATTTCGTGGCGGCCAGCGATATCCTGGCTACCGGTTTAGACAAAATCGTCCCCGCCACCCGCCAGCACGATATCGCCCGTATCAGCCAGCTTGCGTGCTATGCGCATGATCTGTTTCTGCGCTTCTTCGACATCCGCAAGGCGCATCGGGCCCTTGGCCTCCATGTCGTCAATGAACATCGACCTGGCACGCGCAGACATGTTATCGAAGAACTTGCTCTTCACCCCTTCGTCCGCCCCCTTGAGACCGACCATCAGGAGGTCAGGCTCAACAGTCCGCATGATGGTCTGAATGGTGCGATTGTCACAGGTCACCAGATTGTCGAACGTGAACATGTTGTCCTGGATCTTCTGCGCAATCTCCGGATCAAGGGTCGTGACGCCAGACATGATGCCCGCCAGCGGGCTGGTCTTGGTGAAGTTGAGGATTTTTGCAGCCGCCTTGACGCCGCCCAGACTCGACGAGGCGCTGGAGGAATTCGAAGAAAACTGCTTGTTCATGATCTGCTCCAGCTCCTTCATCGCCGAAGGAGGAACCGTGTCCAGGGTAGCAACCCTCGAGACGATTTCAGGCCGCGATTCCGGCGGGAGAAAATTCAACACGTCCGCTGCGACATCCGGCTCGAGAACAGAAAGGATGATCGCCACGACCTGGGGATGCTCGCTACGGATCATGTCGGCGATGGAACGGGCATCCATCCAGCGCAGAATGTCCAGCCCTCGACTTGACGAGCCCGGCAGGATCCGGCCCAGCACAGAGGCCGCCTTATCCTTGCCGAGGGCCCGCTGCAGAACTGTCTCCACATATTCATGGACGCCCAGGCCGAGGTTGGTCTGTTGCTTGATCGTCGAGATGAACTCATCGAGCACGGCACTGATCGCTTCCTGAGACAAGTCTGCAACCGACACCATCGCGGCCCCGAGAGGCTGGACTTCCTTGGGATTCAGGTAGCTGATGATGTTGGCAGCCTCCTGCTCACCCAGCAGAAGCATGAGCACGGCAGCTCGCTGCATGTTGGTGAGCTGCTCCAGTTCGACCCGTAGCTCTTCACTCACCGGCTCTTCTGCGCCAGGCTTGGCATCCTTCGCCTTTGCCTTGTCGGAATCTTCGATTTTCTTCTCGGCCACTGTTTCACCTGCCTGTATTGCGATCGATCGTGCCATTCAGGGTGGCTGCGACGCACCCTGAGTCTTTGGTCACCGGCATCCTCGCCCGTGCCACCTGTCATCATCGTTGTTCGCCGACTTGAGCGCGGCGAGGGCAAGCCCGAGCCAATCAACCAGGGAAACGCTGATCAAGTCCCGAGAATGAAAACGTCCGGACAAGCTTCCCTCTGAAGCGCGGGATGGGCAAGGGGGCTTGCCCCCTTGTTCAGCGAATCCCCCCAAGCCGATCCAGCTGATTTACCCGGCCATGTCCCGCTTGATCATATTCTTCAACACGTTGGCCACACGCCCCGAATCTTCCTGCACCAGCATGCGGATCAGCGCCACCTTGTCATCGTATGTGTTCGCGGTGTCGAGCATATCAGCCGAAATACTCGATTTCTTCGGCGCAGCCGATTTTTTCAACCGATCCTTGAAGTCCTCGAGCGACTCACCTTCGACCATGGTCATGCCAGCTTCGTCAACTTCACCTTCGCCGAAGGACTTCTCGGCACCAGCCCCAGTCCCGGTCTGACCCGGGGCTGACAACGCCAGCCCGGCAGCATGGCCCGCATGGCCCGGAAGATAGGAACTGACCACAGGCTTGACCACCGTCAACAAGATGACGATCAGGATCAGGCCCGCCAAAGCCACTTTCATTCCGTTGACGGTGACGTCATTCTCATACCATGCAGTACCGGTTTCCGTCACGGTTTGTGATTCGAACTTCGCAGCCATCAGGTTGACGACATCGCCCCTGTCCTCGTTGAAACCGACCACGCCCTTGACCAAACCCGAGAAACGGTCCATCTCGTCCGGCGTAAACCCTGCTGCAGCGCCACCGGGTGCCGCGCCCTTGGCTGCTGCGCCGTCCTTGCCAGCCGCGGAAGAGCGCTCCTTGATCACAACGGCGACCGACACTCGATCGATGCCGCCCTGGGAATTCTTGATATGCCTGACAGACTTGTCCAGTTCGTAGTTGCGGGTCGTCTTGCTGCTCAAGGGGCCATTGCCTTTCGCGCCCTTGCTCTCGTCGGTCGGCTTGGTATCGGACGTGGCGGTGGCATCAGCAGGTGCCTTGTTGGCCAGAGAGCCCGGAACCCCACCCGACTCTGCTGTCGAAGAGGCGCGCTCTTCGGACAACGCTTCGGAGCGGGTCTTGGGGCCCTCTTTCTTGGTGTCATAGTCTTCCGTCGCTGTCTCGACCTGAGTGAAGTTCATCACCAGGTCGACCTGGGCTCGCACGTTTCCCTCCCCTAATACCGGTTCCAGCAGCTGGATGATACGGTTGCGATAAAGCTCCTCGGCCTGATTCTTGTGTTCTGCCTGCAGGGTGGTCAGTCCCAGCGCGCCTTGCGAGGGTCCCCTGGAAATGAGGTTCCCGAGATTATCGACCACGGAGACGTCCGAGGCCGCGAGGTAAGGGACGCTGGATGCCACCAGATGCACGATCGCCTGAACCTGATTGGGCGATACCAACCGTCCGCCGAAGGGTGTCACGATCACCGATGCCTTGACCGGCGTCTGTTCGCGTGCAAACGCGCTTTGCTTGGGCTGAGCCAGATGAACCCGGGCGTTCTGGATGGTCCCGATCTGGGTGATGCTCTTGGCCAACTCCTGCTCAATGGCAGCCCCGTAGCGCGCCTGCTCCATGAACTGACTCGTCGTCAGGGCCGACTGATCCTTCAGCGACTCCAGGATGCCGCGCCCCTGATTGCGCGGAATGCCCTGGGATGCAAGCAGGATGCGCGCTTCGTGGTAGCGGCCCGAGGGCACCATCAACTGGCCCGAGGTGATGTCGACCTTGGCATTGTAATTGGCCGTCTTGAGCGCATCGAGCGCGGACTGCTGGTCGGCCTCGGCCATGCCGGGAAATACCGCACGGTACGGCGCCTCTTGAGTCCAGGAATAGATAGCCGCGAAAAATACCAAAGCGATCAGCACGAAGATAGCCGGCATCGCCTTGCGAACGGCCGGCTGTCTAAATACCTCCGTCATGGAGGACAGCACACCGACCTGCGTACCGCGTACCGCAGGAAAGCCTGCGCCAGTCAGTGCTGGCAGACCCTGCCCGGATGTGGCGAGCGGGGTCATTGCCGGCGCCAGTGCTTGTTCAGTCATGGCCATAATCAATCAGTTCCAGGTTCGGTTGAATTCAGATCGGCGTTTCCGGGTTGCCTCGACCCGATTTTGATATCGACTTGCAAGGGATATCGACTGTCAGGAGAGGCAGCGTTCATTCTGGCAGGACGTCGCCACTACACCGGCATGTTCTTGATGTCTTCGTAAGCGCGCATGACCTTGTTACGAATCTGCAATGTGGCCTCAAAAGCCATCGAGGACTTCTGCATGGCAAGCATCACGTCGGTCAGCGGAACGTCTTTTCCCTGCTCGAACGCCGTTGCCAGCGCTTCGGCGTTCTGTTGCAAATCGCTGACCGAATTGACCGCTCCCTTGACCATCTCCCCGAAACCGGTCTTGCCGGCAGGAGTCAGAGACCGGATTCCGCCATCGATCGGCGAATTCTCAGTGCCAGATACCGACTTGGCCTGCGACTCGAACGCCCGTATCTGGCTGAGTATGGACTGCATGTTGGCGGCATGGACTTTGTCTATCATGATCGTCTCCTTTTCTACTTCGCAGCTGACACGGAAAGTCCGTGGCCACGCAATTGCGCAAGCTTGTAACGCAGCGTGCGCGGGCTGATTCCGAGAGCCTTGGCGGCCTCGACACGATTGGGTGAGGTACGCAGCGCTGCGGCGATAACCCGATGCTCGCTGGTCCTGATCGCGGCTCCGAGCCCCTCGTCCTGGAACGCCACATCGGCCGTGACAGCAGCGGAATGGTCTTTGTCGAGGAACATCTGATCACGCGACTCGACTTGAGTCGTTTCAGCACCGGAGACGCAGAAGTCCTGCTCGTCAAACAGAATATGCTCCGCACCGATCAATGGCGCCGCACTCATGACCAGCGCCCTCTGCATGACGTTCGACAATTCACGCACATTGCCAGGCCAGCCATAGCCAAGCAGCATCGACTCCGCATCGTCCGCCAGGGTTCTGGGCAGGCCGTCGCTGGCGTGCATCTCGAGCATGTGACGGGCGAGCGGCAGGATGTCCTGCTTTCTTTCGGCAAGCGCCGGTATGCGCAACCGGAACGTGCTGAGCCGGAAATACAGGTCTTCGCGGAACTCCCTGTTCTGAATCGCGGTGCGAAGGTCCTTGTTGGTCGCGGCGATCAGCCGCACGTCAACCGGGATAGATCCCTGTGCGCCAAGACGTGTGACCTGCCGCTCCTGAAGGACCCGGAGGAGTTTGACCTGCAGCGCATAGGGCATGTCAGCGATTTCATCAAGGAAAAGGCTGCCTCCTTCGGCTTGCTCAAACACGCCGCGGTGGTCACGCGTGGCGCCGGTAAAAGCACCCTTCTCGTGACCAAACAGCAGGTCTTCAATCATGCTTTCGGGTATCGCGCCGCAATTCAGCCCGATAAAGGGACCGTTTCGGCGTGGCGAGGCGTCATGCAGCACCCTGGCCAGCACCTCCTTGCCAGCGCCCGTCGGTCCTGTCAGGAGCGTGGTCACCCCTGCAGAGGCCACCCTGCGGGACAGTTCCAGCAGTTTCAGGCTGACGGGGTCAACAAACACAAAAGCCTGCTGCTGAGACGCAGCGACACCACGCACATGGCCCAAATGAAGCAGCACCGAACGCCAGCCCTGCTCAGTCCAGTCGTCGGATGGCAGAACGTGCGCCGCCCCGCCATGCATGGCCTGGACGCCGACTTCCAGTCGGTGGCGGTCAACTCTGCAGATGACCGGCAACGGGCGACCCAATCCACGCAACAGCCGCAGCACTTCTTCCATCAAACCGATGTCTCGTGACAGGCGGACCACCACCGCATGCACGTTGTCCAGTTCGCGCTTGAGATCTGCCACATTCTGAACCTGCAACAGGTTCACGCCGGCGATTTGGAGCTGCGACTGTTCTTCGTCGGTCATTTGCGAGACCGTATCCAGCCACAGAACATTGCAGTGTCGAGGTATCGTGTTGTTCACTATGCCAACTCCATCCAATCGGTCCTAGACAATAAGCAATGGTCGTGCCATGCAATATTACCTATATAAACCAGTTAGATACTTATTTCCCATATCAGACAAACCATGCCATCGCGTGCCCATGACAAATTCTTGACGGTACGGTGGCCTCAGCACAGCGCCGCAGTCGAACCGCTCCGAGAAAACGCGCGCCCGTCAAGCCTGTGCACCGGCCTTTTGCCATCGATAATCCGTCGACGCAGCGGTGGCGGGCAGACCTGATGTCGCCCATTGGCTTTAACCACCCCTTGTCCGCCCTGCTCCTCCAACCCGGAAGAACTGGCACAGGCATCGGGCGCTCAGGGATTCACTGAACGAGGAGGCTTGCCCCCTTGCACATTCCCCATCCAGGGGCATCTGCACAGGCCGCACGCTCTCACTCAGGGCTTGACCGGCGATTCCTTCGGTGAAAAACCGTGACAGGGTCGCCCGTCAGCGCGCACCACTTCGATGCAAGGGATGGTGCGGCTACGAAAGCCCAGAAGATTGCACTGGTAAGGAAGTTTTGGAATCCAGGTAATGGAAAAGTGCCGGCACTGCCAGCAATTGGGAGGAGCTGCCGTGACGGTGGGAACCGCCTGCGTAAGGCGAGAGGAATTGGGTGAGCGCAAAATAGGTTTCCCGGGCGAAATTCAACAGGCTGCAGGTGCAGAGCAGCCGCAGCCTTTCAATCGCGAGATGAATGACGCCGAGTCAGATTAGCCCTGCAACAGCTTGAGCACGCCCTGTGCGCTGGTATTCGCCTGCGCCAGGACGGCAGTGGCCGCCTGCTGGATGATCTGGGCCCGAGCCAGGTCAGTCGACGCCTGCGCGTAGTCGGCATCTTCGATCTGGCTTCGCGACTGCTTGGAATTGGTCACCACGTTGTTCAGGTTGTCGATGACGTGGGTCAGTCTGTTCATGACAGCACCCATGTTGGCACGCGCGTCATTGATGTTGTTCATCGACTTGTCAAGACTGGCCAGAACCGCCGTTGCGCCCGCCGCCGTGGCGATGGAAATAACAGGCTTGGCGTAACTGGCATCCTTGGTGATATCCCCGGTAATGGGTCCGGTGCTGCCGAAATCGGCGAAGTCAATGCCGATCGTCTGCCCGGCGCTGGCGCCTATCTGAAAGGTCAAGCGTCCAATGCGGGGCGAGGACATGTCCATGCCGGATGCGCCCCCGTAGCTACCCGCCACAAAGCCCAGTGCATCGAAGTTCGAGGCCGCACTGGCACCGTTGGTACCGGTGCTGATCTGGATTTTTCCGGTTGGCGGCGGCGGCGGAATCGGGGATCCCGCAATGGAGGGCGGCAGCGGAAAGGGCGCCGGCGGCATGGACGAGTGCATATCAACCGCCCCAAAATGCGTGACCAACGTCGTCGCGTCGGTGGAGTCACCGACATCGGCGTCTTTCAAACCGAAATCTGCAGCATCAAACTGTGATTTATCAAAGGACACCGACAAGTTTCGACCATCGGTGGTGACAATCGAGATACCTTTTCCACTACCGTTGTAGGTGGCGTCAATGCCACTGCCCTGCATGGCGAACCTGATTGCGTCGACAATATTCTTGGCCCGGTCATCCGGGTTATCGACCATGTTGATGGACGGCGTTACAAGCTTTCCGTTGATGACCAGATCCGCTGTTGGTGGAGTACCAGTACTAGTCAAAGAAGACATTGCCACACCGGTAATCGATGCGGCACCGGCGGTCGCCGTCACCCCTGTCTTGCCGCTCTGGGAGTTGATCGCTGCGGCAATGGAAATGGCGCTGGAGCTGTTTTGAGTGGGGATCGGATCACCATGCAAATCAGCGATGCCTACAGATCCCGGTATGGCAGTTCCGTTGATGACCAGGTCGCCCGGTCGCAACGCCTTCATGTCACCAGACCCGATCAAAGGCGCACGGACCAGGGTACTGACTTCTGAAGAATTGTCATTGAATTTGCCGGCCTGAAGACCGCTATGCAAAATATTACCCGAGCCGCCTTCGATCTCCAGCTTCTCCCCGACACTCGCCGACAAGGAATAGGTGCCGCTTTGCGCCCCCTGCTTCAATCCTGTCGCCTGGGAAAACGCGGCATCTGTCGAGGCCGAATTGAAGGCCACCTGGATATTCCTGCCATCCGCGGCGCTGAGCATGATTCCGCCGGCATCGCCGCCGGAATCAGTGGCCACCACGCCTGTTGCAGGCGTGAGTTTGTTGATGGCGTCGATGACCACAGCTCGAGAAGCCTGCGTATTGTTATGGACTGTACTGAATGGCTGAGTCAGGAATCCATTGATGGATATGCTTCCGCTGGGTGGCGTGGATGAGGACAAGGCATCCAACGACATCGCCGAGCCTGTCATCACCGTCGCCCCGACCACGGCCTTGACCCCGGTCAACGCGGACTGATCGTTGATGGTTTTAGTCTTGGCAATGGCACTGCCCACCGCATTGTCTGCCGGGGAATAGACGTCGCTCTCGGCCTTGGCATCGGGTATGGTCTTGCCGTTAATCGTGACATCACCAGACACAATCGGGCTCAGGGTCCCGAACGAGCGATTGATGGAAAAGTCACACGTATTGCCCGCTCCCCATGCCGCAGTCGAGTGCAGGGTGAATGAGGAGCCCCCGGCAGTGAACTTGATGGTTTTACCGGTGGTATCCACCGTGTCAATTCGAACGTCGGACAAAGTAATGGATTCGCCGCCTTCAAGTTTCATGACGCCCGTCGCCGTCA
>CANIIN010000045.1 GCA_947467405.1 Betaproteobacteria bacterium
CTGATTGAAGCCCTCAAGTCACCGGCCTTCTATGTCGGCGCACTGGGCTCGAAGAAGAACAATGATTCGCGCCGCGCGCGCCTGGCCGAGTTCGATCTGGCCGCCGCCGAGATCGCGCGCCTGCACGGGCCGGTTGGCCTGCGCATCGGCTCCAAGACACCGCCCGAAATCGCCGTGGCGATACTCGCCGAGATGACGGCGGTGCGCCATGGCGTGGAAATTCCGCAGACCATCGAGCCGCCCAAGGTCAATGTCGGCGCGGGTTGTGGAGTGCCGCAGGCCTGATGGCGTTTCCGGAGCAACAGGTCGTTCGCGGTATTCTGCTGGCCGCCGGCTCATCAACGCGATTTGGTTCCGACAAGCTGTTGCACAAGCTCCCTGACGGGACCGCCGTGGCCGTCGCCAGCGCGCGCAACCTCGCTCGCGCGTTGCCCAACCCGCTTGCCGTGATTCGTCCCAATGCGGTTGCCTTGCGCGCCGCGCTGGAGGCCGCGGGCTGCGAAGTCATCGAGTGCGCCGATGCGCACACCGGCATGGGCGCCAGCCTCGCCTGCGCGGTGCGCGCCAGCGCGGACGCGGCGGGCTGGCTGGTGGCGTTGGCCGACATGCCGTTCATCCGATTCGAGACCATGGCCGCGCTGGCGCAATGGATCATCAGTGGTTCTGCGGTCGCCGCGCCCGTGTATCGCGGGCAGCGCGGTCATCCGGTGTGTTTTGCCGCTTACCAGCGCGACGAACTGCTGGCGCTGCATGGCGACGAGGGCGCGCGAAAAGTGTTCCAGCGCCATGGCGGATTGGGCAATCTGGTGCGCGTGGATGACCCCGGCGTGTTGCGGGATATCGATGTGCCGGGGGATGTGCCGCGGAATTAGCGGGTTGCTGCGATTGACCTGCCGTTCCGATCGCGAATGACCGAATAGGGAAGCTCGTCATTGCATGGATAGCGTCATTGCCGCGAAGCTTGTCCCCGAGTGTCTTAATCGGGGAGCGGGAATCCAGTGTCTTTGAAAATCTAAAGCCGCTGGATTCCGGCTCGCCGCTGGCGCGGCGTCCGGAATGACGAATGATCCGGAATGACGAATGAATGAGTCGCGCCAGAAATTCTTGAGTGACGATGCTAGCGACCCTCGCCGGGTCGCCGTGATCCGGGGCGCGCGGCGGTCCAGGTTCTCCCGGGGCGCGCCGCTGGCTTGGGCTTCTCCGCAGCCGCGCCCGCACCGGCATGGGCCACCGGCCCGAACTGCTCATCCGGCCCGAGCAGGCGCCACTGACCTTCCGGCAGATGGCCGAGCATGATCTGGCCGATGCGCACCCGCTTCAGCCCCAGCACTTCGAGGCCGACGGTTTCGCACATGCGACGAATCTGGCGCTTCATGCCTTCGCGCAGGATGAAGCGCAACTGGTCTTCGTTCTGCCAGGCCACCTTGGCCGGGCGCAGCACGCGGCCGTCCAGCGTGAGGCCGTGCTGCAGGCGTTTCAGTTCCGCACCGGGCAGCCGGCCGCCGCGCTGGTAGCGCACCCGCACCAGGTATTCCTTCTCGATGTCGGAGTCTTCGCCGATCAGCTGTTTGGCGATGCGTCCGTCCTGGGTCAGCACCAACAGGCCGGTGGAGTCGATGTCGAGGCGTCCGGCCGGCGCCAGGCCCAGCAGGTCCTGCCGGCGCATCACCGCCTTGGTGCCGTCGGTGGCGGTATCGCCCGACCAGCGGTTCTCGGGAATGGCCAGCACCGAGGCGGGCTGGTAGCCGTCCTCGGCCTGGCCGCTGACGTAGCCGATGGGCTTGTTCAGCAGCACCGTGACGCGGCGCGCCTGCTGTGACTGGGCCTGCTTGTCGATGGCGATCTTCTGGTGCGGCAGCACCTTCAGGCCAAGGATCGCGACCACCCCATCCACCTTCACCCAGCCACGTTCGATCCACTCGTCGGCTTCGCGCCGCGAGGCGAGGCCGAGCTCGCTCATGCGCTTGGAGAGTCGGATGGGTTCGGGTGTGGTCATGGGCTGGATCGGTAGAAATGGGCGGCCTGGGAGGCGGAATGCCTGGACGGTCTTCTGGCCGCCCCGGGCCTGTCAGGGGGCATTTTAAACCGCGCCAGCCATTCCCCGCTGGAAGTCCCTGAAAAATTAGGTGATTTTAGGCCCCAAATCGGTGCAAATAAGCCCCAAATTGACCTTTTTAGCACCACGTTTATTCGGGTTGGCAGGGCGCCCGGGACGGGTTATATTGCGCGTCGATGAAAAATAGCTCCTTTCTGCAGACGGTCATTCTGGCTGGCGCCCTGTTCGCGCCGGCCGCGCATGCCGACGAAGTGTCCGTCACCGAAGCGCAAGCCCAGGAGTCGGCGTCGTTCGTCAAGCGCACCGGGCAGTTGCTCGGTCGTGCCGGCGAGAGCGTCAGCAAGATCGGCGACGGCGTCAGCAGGCTCGGCGGCGGTCTCGGTGACGGAGTGAGCAAGCTGGGCGACGGTGTGGCCAACCTGCTGGACGGCGCGCTGGACCTGGTCGGTATCCGCTACCGCCGTGGCGGCACCAGCGAAGAAACGGGCTTCGACTGCTCGGGATTCGTCGGCTACGTGTTCAAGGAGAAGCTCGGCCTGCTACTGCCGCGCACCTCGCGCGAGATCAGCAAGGTCGGCGAGGAAATCCCCAAGTCCGAACTGGAGCCAGGCGATCTGGTGTTCTTCAAGACCATGCGCCAGACCTTCTCGCATGTGGGCATCTATCTGGGCAACAACCAGTTCGTGCACGCTCCCCGCACCGGCCAGTCCATTCGTGTCGAGGACATGCGCCAGAGCTACTGGGCGCGTCGCTACAACGGCGCCCGTCGCATCGAAGGCTGATCCCGCAGCAAGCGGTTGCCGCGGATTGACGCGGAAGAACGCGGATCAAGACCCAAGCAGGTGCTGGATCTCAGTTGATCTTCAGGTGATCGACGCTCGCCAATCCCATCCAACGGATGTCCGCGAAATGACGCGACGCAGCGCGCCCAGGTGCGACACCGCACGCGAGCAAGCGGTGTCATCTGGGTTCAACCGCCTTCGGCTCGCACCAGGCGGATGGCGGTTATTTCCGATGGCGCCCCGATACGCTTGGGTGGCCCCCAGTAGCCGGTGCCGCGACTGGTGTAGATCCACATATTCCCCAGCCTGGCCAGGCCCGCGGTAAAGGGCTGTTGCAGCCGGACCAGGAAATTCCACGGCAGGAACTGCCCGCCATGGGTATGTCCGGATATCTGCAACTGGTAGCCGGCCGGTTCGGCCGCAGCGGCCGAGCGCGGCTGGTGCGCCAGCAGGATGCGGGTCTGCACAGCGTCCGGTGCGCCGCGCAGCGCCCGCACCGGATCGCTCTGTTGATCCGGATAGAAATGATGGGCGCCGAAGTCGGTGATGCCGGCCAGCACCAGGCGCGCACCGCCATGTTCCAGCACCACGTGCGCGTTCATCAGCACGTTCACGCCCATGCCTTGCAGATGCGGCACCCAGCCTTCCACGCCCGAGTAGTACTCGTGGTTGCCGGTGACAAAAAAAGTGCCGTGGCGCGAGGTCAGGGCCGCGAGCGGTTCGACGTCATGCGCCAGGTGCGACACGCTGCCGTCGACCAGGTCGCCGGTGACCGCGACGACATCCGCCTTTAGCCCGTTCACCACATCGACGATGCGCTGCAGATAGCCGCGCTTGATGGTCGGGCCGACATGTACGTCGGTGATCTGCACGATGGTGAATCCGTGCAGGGCCTGCGGCAGGCCGGCGATCGGAATGTCCACCTTCAGCACCGCGGCGACACGCCGCGCGTTGATGAATCCCAGCATGGTCAGCACGGCGGTCAGCAGCAGCGCGATCAGCGCGCTGCGCTCACGAAAGCGCGCCAGGCCGTCGCCGATATGGCCTTGTCCGGCCATCGCGTCGGGCGCCACGGCGGCGGCCGTGGACCACAACAGCAGGACGAGGTCTCGCAGCACCGTCAGCACCAGCAGCGACGAGAACACCCCCATGAACAGGAACCCCGCCCAGGCCAGCAGGTCGGCGCGCGGCTCCGGCATGCGCCGCGCCAGCATGCCCAGCGGCATGAGCACAGTGGAGGCGGTCAGCAGCAGTGCGCCGGCAACAATGGCGTTGCTATCCCAGGGCAGTGCGGACAGCAGGCGCAGGCCGATGTAGATATGCAGCAGCGGAATGAGGCTGAACAGTTTCAGGAACATCGGGGGTCAATCTCCGGACCGGTAGCCGGTCTGTGGTCAGTGCGTTATCCGAGGGCGATGCCTGAAGGCGCCCGTCTGGCGGGCATCTTCAGGCATTTTGCGATCTTGCTGGTGCATGGCGGCGAGGCGTCATCTGGTCAGGAATCCTGCGCCGGGTGGTCGTGCGGAGCAGCCTCTGCGGCGAACAGCGGCAGCGCCATCTGGTCGGCATCTCCTGCATCAGGCGCCGATTGCGCCGGTAGAGCGTCCTCGCGGCACAGGTTGTCGGCGCGCACGCCGATCAGGCGCAGGCGTCGTTCCAGCGCCACCTTCGTCAGGCAGCGTCCGGCCCACAGGCGGATGTCGCGCGCGTCGCGCGTGTGCGCCGGCAGCGTCAGCACGCGCGTGACGATCTTGAAATCATCGAAGCGCAGCTTCACGCCGACGGTGCGCGTGTAATAGCGCTTGCGCACCAGGTCCGCGGACAACTGCTCGCACAGGCGCGTGAGGATGGCACCCAGCGCCTCGCGGTCGCCGCGCGGGTGCAGGTCGCGCTCGAAAGTGGTTTCGCGGCTGATGGATTTCGGTTCGCTGTGCGTGACCACATTGCGCTCGTCGCGGCCATGCGCGGCGTTGTGCATCCACGCGCCGTAGTTGGAACCGAATTCGTCCACCAGGCGCAGCGGATCGTAAGCGGCGAGATCACCAATGGTGCGGATGCCGATCGCTTCCAGCCGTGCCGCGGCCTTGGGGCCGATGCCGTTGATGCTGCGTGCCGGCAACGGCCAGATGCGCGTCGGGATATCGGCGAACGTCAGGATGGTCAGGCCGTCCGGCTTGTCCAGTTCCGAGCACAGTTTGGAGAGCAGCTTGTTGGGCGTGATGCCCATCGAGCAGGACAGGCCGGTGGCCTCGCGCACCGCGTCCTTGATGGATTGCGCCACGGCACGTACGCGGGACAGGGCTGCGTCGTCATTCGAGGCGCCAACTTCGTAGCGGGCCGCGCCTTCGTGCGCAGCAAGCGTGGCGTTGTCGCCATCCGGCATGCCCGGCATGCCCAGCACATCGGTCAGATCAATATAGATTTCGTCGATACCGCGATCTTCCATGTTCGGTGCGATGTGCGCCACGGCACTCTTGAACAACCGCGAGAAATGGCGGTACTGGTCGAAATCCGCCGGTAGCAGCACGGCATCGGGGGCGAGGGCGGCGGCCTTCATCAGCCCCATGGCCGACTTGACGCCGACCGCGCGCGCTTCGTAGGTGGAGGTCGTAATCACGCCGCGTCCCACGTAATCGCGCAGCACGGCATAGGTGCGTGAACCGTCCTCGTTGACCACCGGCTGGTGCGCGCGTCGCCCGCCCACGACCACCGGCCGTCCGCGCAGTTCCGGATAGCGCAGCAGTTCCACGGATGCGTAGAAGGCATCCATGTCGAGGTGGGCAATCCAGCGCTGGGGTTTGGAGCCGGGCATCAGGACCAGGTTTGCAATCTTCCGGGAGGAGTGCGGCAGGGGCAGGGCGTCGAGCCGAAAAAGCCGGCTGCAAGGCCGACAGCTTAACGCCAATGGCGACCTGCGCACAGTAGTGGATTCGCGACCTGAACCGAACCCGGTATCGGCTTTGATCGCCCCTGCCTTGACGTACACTAGCGCCTGCTTTCTCCCGTCACATGAGGGGTTTTTCAGTCATGAGTCACACACGTTGCCTGCAATCGATCCTGTTCGCTGCCCTGCTCGCTGTGACGGCTGTTGCGCACGCCGCGTCGCCGCCGGCCGGTGTGCCGCTCGATGCGCGCGGCATGCCGACCCTGGCGCCCATGCTCAAGGATGTGACGCCGGCCGTGGTCAACATTTCCGTGCTGTCGCGCGATCCCGCCGAAAGCAACCCGCTGCTGCGCGATCCGTTTTTCCGGCGTTTCTTCAATATCCCCGACGAGAAGGCCCAGCCGCAGCAGAGTGCCGGCTCAGGCGTGATCGTGGATGCCGCGCGCGGCCTGGTGCTGACCAACAACCACGTCATCAAGGACGCGCAGGAAGTGATGGTCACGTTGAAGGATCGCCGGCAGCTGAAGGCGCGCCTGGTCGGGACCGATCCGGGCACCGACGTGGCGCTGCTGCGCATCGAGCCGGGCGGACTCAGTGCGCTGAAGTTCGGCGATTCGGATGCGCTCAATGTGGGCGACTTCGTCGTGGCCATCGGCAATCCGTTCGGCATCGGCCAGACCGTGACCTCCGGCATCGTATCCGCGCTGGGGCGCACTGGCCTGGGCATCGAGGGTTATGAGGAGTTCATCCAGACCGATGCGTCGATCAATCCCGGCAATTCCGGCGGCGCGCTGGTCAACCTCAAAGGCGAACTGATCGGCATCAACACCGCCATCATCGGCCCCTCGGGCGGCAACGTCGGCATTGGTTTCGCCATTCCGGTCAGCATGGTGCGGCTGGTCATGGACCAGCTGCTGCGCTTCGGTGAAGTGAAGCGCGGCAAGCTGGGTGTGACCACCGATGACCTGACGCCGGACCTCGCCAGCAAGCTCGGCCTCAGCGGTATCAACGAGGGCGCGGTGGTGGTGGCCATCGAAAGCAATTCCCCGGCTTCGAAGGCCGGCCTGCGCAAGAACGACGTGGTGGTGGCGGCCAACGGCCGCGCGGTTCGCAACTCCGCCGATGTGCGCAACCGCATCGGCCTCACGCCGATCGGCGAGGAAGTCGATCTCAAAGTCATGCGCGGCGGGCAGACGCTGCAGGTGCGCGCGCGCATCGGCGAACTGTTCTCGACCACCAGCCTGGCCGGCGAGACCATTCCGCAACTGGCCGGTGCCAAGATCGCCAATATCGAGCAGGGCATGCCGATGTTCGGCGAAGTGCAGGGCGCCATCCTCACCGCCATCGAGAACAACAGCCCCGCGGCGCGCAGCGGCCTGCAACCCGGTGACATCATCTACGGCGTCAATCGCCAGCGCATCCGCAACGTCAAGGAATTGCTCGTTGCGCTGCGCACCGACGAGCGTCCACTGCGCATCGCCCTGCTGCGCGGGGAATACCGGCTGACGCTGACGATTCGCTAGGCGGGGGGCCGAAGGCCCGTGTCGACCGTGTTTCTGGCGTTCTTTTCTCGAACCAGCTTCGGCGCGAGGCCTTACGTCCAGTAGAATCCCCGCATGGCAAAAATGACGCTGGACAAGATCCTTCAGAAGCAGGGCTTCGGCACCCGGAAGGAATGCCAGCAGCGCATCCTCAACGGCGATGTCTCCATGGCCGGCACGGTCGTCGAGGACTATGAACTGTTCATGGAGCCCGACGGGCTGGAATTCACCGTGAATGGCGAGCCGTGGCGCTATCGTGAGCATGTCTACCTGTTGCTCAACAAACCGCCCGATGTCGAGTGCTCGCGCAAGCCCAGCCACCACCCCGGCGTGCTGAGTCTGCTGCCGCGATCGTTCGATCTGCGCGACGTGCAACCGGTGGGGCGCCTCGATTTCGACACCACCGGCATGCTGCTGATGTCCGATGACGGCGCCTTCATCCATGCGCAGTCGTCGCCGAAGCGCCACGTGCCAAAAACCTATGTCGCCACCACGCATGATCCGGTCACGGAGGAACTGGTGGCGAAGTTGCTGAAGGGCGTGAAGCTCGATCGCGAGCCGGCGCCGCTGGCGGCGCAGGCCTGCCGCCAGATCGACAGCCATCGCATCGAGATCGTGCTCGACCAGGGCAAGTACCACCAGGTCAAGCGCATGCTGGTGGCCGCCGGCGGGCATTGTGACGCGCTCAGCCGCACCGCCATCGGCCGCCTGCAACTGGACTCCTTCAACCTGAAGGAGGGCCAGTGGTGCTATCTCGAGCCGGAACATCTGGCGCTCTTGGCGCCGGTCTCCTGATCCGACTGCCCGGGCGTCGGCCGGGTTCAGTCCGTTCGTTCTCCCGGGAAACGCAGAACAAGGCTTGGATCGACAATCCTGGAGGATTCGTTTCCCTCTGCAGTGGGGATCTGCAAAGGGGGCGTCGCCCCCTTGAGCGGTGATTCGCTTAAACTTGCGCCCACCTGCCACCGGCTCTGCGCCGGGATGATCAAAAATGGATGGAGACCGACCATGACAGACGTGCCATTTCTGCCCGACTATCCGGCGACCCTGCCGAACGTCATTGCCGACACGACCCGGCGCTACGCGGACAAGGAGTTTCTCGTCATGGGCGAGCGGCGGCTCACGTTCCGTGACGTCGAGCGTTCGTCGGCGCACCTGGCGCGCGGTCTGCTGGCCGCCGGTGTCGGCAAGGCGACGCGGGTCGGCATCATCATTCCCAACACGCCGGATTGGGTCGAGGCCTGGTATGCAGCCGGACGCATCGGTGCCTTCACCGTGCCGCTGTCCACCTTCTTCCAGGCGCGCGAGATTTCCTGGGCGCTGAACGAGGCCGACATCGACACGCTGCTGATCGTGGACGAGTATCTTGGCCACAACTATATCGAGCGCCTCGAGCGGGCCATTCCCGAACTCGCTGCGCAGACATCGACGCAACTCTACCTGCCCAGCCATCCTTATCTGCGCCGTATCGTGGTGTGGGGCAAATGCGATCGTCCCTGGGCGATCAAGGGACCTCAGGCGCTGCGCGCCATGGCCGATGCCGTGCCGACCATCGACGATGCCTATCTGAAAACCGTAGAGTCCCTGGTCACGCCAGCCGATCTGCTGATGGGAATCTGCACCTCGGGCAGCACTGCGCAACCGAAGATCGTGGTCCATACCCACGGCAGCGTGCTCAAGACCACGCATGCCTACCGGCCGTACTCGCTGGGCAATTTCAGACCCGACGAGCGTTGCCTGTGCGCCATGCCGTTCTTCTGGCTGGGCGGGCTCAATTCCAATCTCATGCCGGTCATCTACGAGGGCGCCTGCCTGTTGTTTTCCGAGTCGCAGCGTGCGGAGGATCAGCTGGACGTCCTCATCAAGGAGAAGGCCACGCGCGCCAGCATGTGGCCGGCGCAGTTCAAGCCCATCCGCGAGGTGGCCGAGTCGCGCGGCCTGAACCTCAATCACCTGGTACCGGGCGTGGAGGTGCGCGATCCGCAGGGCAACATCCTGCCGCTGGAGCGCCGTATCGCGTCGCTGCTGGGCATGACCGAGAGCTTCGGGCCGCACGGCGTGGGCAACTGGGGTGAAGTACTGGAAGAGAAGAACGGCGCCAGCTGGGGCCGCAACCTCGAGGGCATCGAGCGCAAGATCGTGGACCCGGCCACCGGTGAAACCCTGCCGCCCGGCAAGGATGGCGAACTGTATATCCGCGGCTGGTCGATGATGGCCGGCTACTACAAGCGCGAACGCGGCGAAATCTTCGACGCCGACGGCTGGTTCCCGACCGGCGATACCTGCCACATCAACGAGAATGACTACCTGTATTTCAAGGGGCGCGTCAGCGACATGATCAAGACCGCCGGCGCGAACGTGTCGCCGCAGGAGGTCGAACTGCTGATGGTGACCTACCCGGGCGTTGCCGAGGCCATCGTGCTCGGCATGCCGGATGAAGTGCGCGGCGAGAACGTGCTGGCCGTGGTCATCCCGCGCGACGGCGCGAAGATCGACAGCGCGGCGATCCAGAAGCGCATGAAGGACGAGATATCCTCCTACAAGATCCCCAAGGAGTTCGTGGTCATGAATTTCAGCGACGTGCCGCGCACCACCTCGGGCAAAGTACAACGCAACGCGCTGAAGAAGCTGCTGGCGGAGCGGTCCGCAGCAACGAAATGAATTATTGACTTCAATGGCGGAACCTTCCCAAGCATGACGTTAGGTATTCACTGAACAAGGGGCTCAGTTTCGAAAATGCGCCCCTTGTATATCCCCCACTTCAGAGGGAAGCTTTTCGAGGCATGCTGATTTTCCGGACTGGATCAGCGCTTACTTAGTTTGTCATTCCCGCGCAGGCGGGAATCCAGTGTCGTTGGAGGAAAGTCGCTGGATCCCCGCTTTCGCGGGGATGACGGGCGGTGACGAATTCTGAATTGTTCAGCAAGAATCAGATGAAAGCGGCAATGAACAAGTTTGTATCAAAGAACGCTGGCGCGAAGAAGTCCCCCGTTCGTTATCGTGTGCTGCCCGCCTCGCCGGAAGCGCATCTGTTCGAGGTGGTCTGCACGGTCGCCGACCCCGATCCCTCGGGACAGCGCTTTGCGTTGCCGGCGTGGATTCCAGGCAGCTATCTGGTGCGCGATTTCGCGCGCCACATCGTCACCATCCGCGCAGTGCAGGGCAGCGGCGCCAAGGCGCGGCCGGTGAAGCTGAAAAAGATCGACAAGCACACCTGGCAGGCGCCGGCGCTGGATGCCCGCGATGGCGCACTCACCGTGACCTGCGAGATCTACGCCTGGGACCTGTCGGTGCGCGGCGCGCACTTCGATACCACGCATGCCTTCTTCAACGGCACCAGCCTGTTCCTGCGCGTGTTGGGGCAGGAAGATCGCCGCTGCGAAGTCGAGTTGCTGCCACCGGTCGGCATTCGTTATTCCAAGTGGCGCGTGGCGACGTCGATGGCGCGCATCAAGGGGCGTGCCTATGGGTTCGGCACCTATGCATCGGCCGACTACGACGAACTCATCGATCATCCGTTCGAGATGGGCGAATTCACGC
>CANIIN010000046.1 GCA_947467405.1 Betaproteobacteria bacterium
GCCGAGTTGCTGCGCCTCCTGGCGCATGGACTCGCGATAGCCGATGCCCTGCACGGTACCGCTGATGATGAGATGTGTCGCCATGGCCGTGTGTCGTCCCGGTTGCAACGCCTCAGTTGAGGGCCTGTTTCACTTCGTCGCTGTGCAGCGTGTAGATGGTCGCGCCGCACAACGCCACCACCGGCACCACCGCCATCAGCGCGGCGAAGATGGCCGCATTCCAGTTGATGGCCAGTTTCTTCGGGTCGGGGTCGCGGGCATGCTCGTCATGCAGCATCTTCAGGCGCGTCGCGGCATTGGCCACGGTCAGCACGCCCAGCACCCAGCAGAAGTACTCGAGGAAGGTCCCGCCCCAGGTCTTGTGGTTCAGCACGCCGAAACCGCCCAGGAACCCGATGCCCCACACGCCGAGCAGGATGATGTCGTTCCACAGGCTGTAGTTCTTGAGGTTCTTCGTGGTGAATTTTTTCTGTCGAAACAGGACGCGCAGCAGCAACGCGCCGGCCACCAGCGCCACCAGCGGAACGATGGTGAAAAAGTAGCCCAGAAAACGAAGGGAGAGTGGATCGATGATCATGCGGGAATGAACGACATTTCGGAAAGGAAGCGAATCATACCGGCTTCGGCGAACTGTCGACGAGTTGGCGTGCCCGCAGCAAGGCCGCCGACAGGTCGCTGGCCACATTGGCTTCGCCCAGTTCCTCGATGAAGCCGGAACGGCGAATCAATGATGCCGGCTGGGTGGTCAGGCCGGCCAGGATCAGGTGGCGGCCCTCTTCCAGCAACACGTCGTGCAGCGCCTCCAGCGCGTCCAGGCCGGTGGTGTCGATGTTGATCACCTGGTGCATTTCAAGAATGACCACGGTGATGTTCTCGCGGCTGTGGTCGAGCAGCGCCTCGATCTTGCCCACCGCGCCGAAAAACAGCGAGCCGAACAGCTTGTAGGCGGCGACGTGGCGCGGGGCGCCGCCTTCGTGCAAGGCAGAGCCTTCGTGCACGGCCAGGTCGATCGGCTCCAGCTTGGTCAGGTCCGACACGCGGTAGATGAAGAACAGACTGGCCAGCACCAGTCCCACTTCGACTGCGACCGTCAGGTCGAAGATCACGGTCAGCAGGAAGGTCGCCACCATCACGATGCGGTAGTTCATGCTGAACTGCTTGAGGCGCGCGAACTCGCTCCATTCCCCCATGTTCCAGGCCACGAAGAGCAGGATGCCGGCCAGGGCCGACAGCGGGATGTTCTTCGCCAGCGGCGCTGCCACCAGCAAGATGGCGAACAGCGTCAGCGCGTGAATGATGCCGGCAATGGGCGTCTTGGCGCCGGCGCGCACGTTGGTGGTGGTGCGGGCGATGGTGCCGGTGGCGGGCAGGCCGCCGAACAGCGGCGAGATGAAATTCGCGACGCCCTGCGCCATCAGCTCCTGGTTGGGATCGTGGCGGTCGCCGATGGCGCTGTCGGCCACGCGCGCGCACAACAGCGATTCGATGGCGCCCAGCAGCGCAATGGTGATGGTCGGCGCGAACAGGCCGCGCAGGCTGCTCCATTCGAAGGCGGGCAGCGCCATGGCGGGCAGCGATTGCGGAATGCCGCCGAAGCGCGAGCCGATGGTTTCCACCGGCAGGTCGAGCGTGATGGCGGCAAGGGTGGCCAGCACCAGCGCGATGATGGTGCCGGGAATGCGCGCGAAGAACGCGAAGCCGGTGCCGGGAATGGCGGTGGTGAGCGGATTGGGCCTGCCAAGGTTGTTTCGCTGCAGCAGCGCCGTGAGCCGTGGCCACAGCAGGATCACCGCCAGCGAGGCCATGCCCAGCGCGAAAGTGGTCCAGTTCAGCGTGTCGATATGGTTGCTGATGATGCGGATCTGCGCGAAGAACTCCGCCGGCATCTTGTCGATGGCCAGGCCCAGAAAGTCCTTCACCTGCGACAGCGCGATGGTGACGGCGATGCCGTTGGTGAAACCGATCACGATGGCGATGGGAATGAAGCGGATGAACGAGCCGATGCCGGTGAGGCCCATGATGAACAGCAGCACCCCCGCCATCATGGTGGAGATGAACAGGTTGGCCAGGCCGTACTGCTGGATGATGCCGTAGATGATGACGATGAAGGCGCCGGCCGGGCCGCCGATCTGCACCTTGGATCCGCCCAGTGCCGAGATCAGGAAGCCGGCGATGATGGCGGTGAAGATGCCGCTCTCGGGCTTGACGCCGCTGGCTACTGCAAAGGCCATGGCCAGCGGCAGGGCAACCAGACCGACGGTGACGCCCGCGCCGAGGTCGGCGGCGAAACGCTCGCCGTCATAGTCCTTCAGGCTGTCGATGAGCTTGGGGCGGAAACTGAATTTGAAGGTCGACATGTGGACTCCGATGCTGTTGGAACGCCGTTGCGGCGCCTGTTGCGGATGACGTCGCAGGCAAGTGCCGCGATGTCGAAGCAAGCCATCAGATCGGTGTGGGCGGTCCGGAGTGGTGCAGTCGGGCAATGAAAACGCGCCGGCGTGACAGCGGGCAGGGCGCCTGCCAGTGCGCCCCGGACATGAAGGTGCCGCGCAGATACACGCCCAGCAGGGTCACGCCGCCAATCGGGGCGTGTTGCTGAGGCAAGTGGCGCGGCGTGGTCACGGCGAATCTGCTCGTTCTCTGCTTACTTGATGCGCATGCCGGGCTGCGCGCCGCTGTCCGGCGACAGGATGAACAGGCCCGGCGCCTCGTCGCCCGAGGCGGCCAGCACCATGCCTTCGGATAGGCCGAACTTCATCTTGCGTGGGGCGAGGTTGGCCACCATCACGGTGAGCCGGCCTTCCAGCTTGGCGGGATCGTAGGCCGACTTGATGCCGGCGAACACCTGGCGTGTGCCCATGGCGCCCAGATCGAGCGTCAGTTTCAGCAGCTTGTCGGCGCCTTCCACGTGTTCGGCCTTGGCGATTTTCGCCACGCGCAGGTCGACCTTGGAAAAGTCGTCAATCGAGATGTGACTTGCTCCCTCACCTGCGCCAGCGTGGGAGGGCTGGGGTGGGGGCACATTTGAAGCAGTACCGCCCGAAGACGCGCTCTGGGAGCCGGTCTTCGCGGCATCGCCCTTGGCGGGCGAGGTCGGATGGGGTGTCGATGGGGTCACTTGGGCGGCCTCCGCGGGCGGTTCGAACAGGGCGTCGAGCAGCTTCGGATCGACGCGCGTCATGAGATGGGAATAGGGGTTGATGTGCTGCGGAATGACTTCCGTGTCGGACCAGGTGAAATCGCGATCCAGGCCGAAGAACTCTCGCGCCACGCGCGCTGCCACCGTCGGGAGGATCGGCGCCAGCAGCACCGACAGCAGCTTGAAGCCCTGCAGCGTGCGCGAGCAGATGTCCTGCAGCTCGGCGAGCTTCGACGGATCTTTCGCCAGCACCCAGGGCTGCGCCGCATCGAAGGCCTGGTTGATGCGGTCGGCGTTGGCCATGATGTCGCGGATGGCGCGGCTGAATTCACGTGCATCGAAGGCTTCCTGCGCGGACTTGGCCGACGCGCGTGCCGCTTCGACGATGGGCACCATGTCGCCGGCGTAGGCCAGCTTGCCGTCGCAGTACTTGTGGATGAAGGTCGCGGCGCGGCTGGCGATGTTGACGTACTTGCCCACCAGGTCGCTGTTGACGCGCGCGATGAAATCTTCGGCGTTGAAGTCCACGTCTTCCACGTTGGCGTTCAGCTTGGCGGCGATGTAGTAGCGCAGCCATTCCGGGTTCATGCCGATGTCGAGGTAGCGCAGCGGCGAGATGCCGGTGCCGCGCGACTTGGACATCTTCTCGCCCGACACGGTGATGAAGCCGTGCACGAAGATATTGTCCGGCACCCTGTACTCAATGTGGCGAACCTTTGGGTTCGCCGCGTTGAGTTCCTTCGATTTTTCGCCGGCGAACTTCAGCATGGCCGGCCAGAACAGGGTGTGGAAGTAGATGATGTCCTTGCCGATGAAATGAATCTGTTCGGTCTGCTTGTCGGCCAGGAAGGCATCGAAATCCATGCCCTTCTTGGCGCAGTAGTTCTTGAAGCTGGCGAGATAGCCCACCGGCGCATCCAGCCACACGTAGAAATACTTGCCCGGCTCGTCGGGGATCTCGATGCCGAAATACGGCGCGTCGCGCGAGATGTCCCAGTCGCCCAGCGACGTGGCGTTGCCTTCCTTGTCCTGGCCGCCTTCGATCCACTCCTTGGCCTTGTTCGCCACCTGCGACTGCAGGCGGTTGTTGCCCATCCAGTCCTTCAGGAACGCCACGCACTCCGGATCGGACAGCTTGAAGAAGAAGTGGTCGGATGACTTCAGCACCGGCGCCGCGCCAGACAGGGCCGAGTAGGGATTGATCAGGTCGGTCGGCGCGTACACCGAGCTGCATACCTCGCAGGCGTCGCCGTACTGGTCCTTGGCATGGCACTTCGGGCACTCGCCCTTGATGTAGCGGTCGGCCAGGAACATGCCCTTCACCGGGTCGTAGAACTGCTCGACCGGTTTCTTGTAGATCAGGCCGCGCGCCTTCAGCTTGCGATAGATGTCCTGCGACAGCTCGACGTTCTCCGGCGAATCGGTGGAATGCCAGTTGTCGAACGAGATGTGAAAGCCCTTCAGGTACTTCGGCCGCTCGGCGGCGATGCGTCCCACCAGTTGCTGCGGGGTGATGCCTTCGGCCTCGGCCTTCAGCATGATGGGCGCGCCGTGCGCGTCGTCGGCGCCGACGAAATGAACCTCGTTTCCGATCATGCGCTGGAAACGCACCCAGATATCGGCCTGGATGTACTCCATGATGTGGCCGATATGGAACGAACCGTTGGCGTACGGCAGGGCGGTGGTGACGAAGATGCGGCGCGGGGCGGTCATGCTGGAAGGGGAAGCCGGTTGAACGTAAGACGGTCATTCTAGCAAACGACACGCAATCTCCTCTGGGAAAGACTCCTCCGGGGCTTGCTTTGGATCAAGGGGAAAGACTGCGCCGGCGCGTAGTCTGCGCCAATCCGTCCGAGCGGCGGCGTTGCGAGCGATATTGCGAGAGATTCCTGTGCCTATTGCCACTGTTCCGGATCTGGTGTGCCCTGCCGGCGGGCTGCCCGCGTTGAAGGCGGCCGTCGACAATGGCGCCAATTCGGTCTATTGCGGCTTTCGCGACGCGACCAACGCGCGCAACTTCGCCGGCCTGAACTTCGACCGCAAGACGCTCGCCGAGGGCCTGCGTCATGCCCACGCGGCGGGCGCCAACGTGCTGGTGGCCATCAACACCTATCCGCAGGCCGGGCGCATCGATGAGTGGCATCGCGCCATCGACGTGGCGGCCGAGCTCGGCGTGCATGCGCTGATCGTCGCCGACATGGGCCTGCTCGCCTATGCATCCAGGCGCCACCCGTCGCTGCGCCTGCATCTGTCAGTGCAGGGCTCGGCCACCAACTACGAGGCCATCAATTTCTGCCACCGTGAATTCGGCGTGCAGCGCACCGTGCTGCCGCGCGTGCTGACGCTGGCGCAGGTGGAGCACCTGGTGAAGCACGCCGAGACGGAAATCGAGGTGTTCGCCTTCGGCAGCCTGTGCGTGATGAACGAAGGGCGCTGCTGGCTGTCGTCCTATGCCACCGGTGAATCGCCCAATACCGTCGGCGCCTGTTCGCCGGCCAAATACGTGCGCTGGGACAACAAGCCCGCGGGTCTCGAGGCGCGCTTGAACGGCATCCTCATCGATCGCTATGGCGCGGGCGAAAAGGCCGGTTATCCGACCTTGTGCAAGGGGCGCTTCGAAGTGTCCGGCGCCACCTACTACGCGCTCGAAGAACCGACCAGCCTGAATGTGCTGCCCATGCTTCCCGAACTGGCGCGCATCGGCGTGGCCGCCATCAAGGTGGAAGGCCGTCAACGCAGCCCGGCCTACGTGGCGAAGGTCACGCGCACGCTGCGCGCCGCGCTGGATGCGCTGCGTGTCGAGGGCGAGGATTTTGCGTTGCGCCCGGCATGGCAGGCCGACCTGTCCAGACTGGCCGAAGGCCAGCAGGTCACGCTCGGCGCTTACAACCGGCCTGGAGGTAATGGTGGAAGGCTCGGCAATGCTGAACGCACCGGAATCGGCAGCGCACGGGCAGAACCTTGCCGCTGCGGACATGGCGGCTGCCAAGGTTGCAGCGAGCCCTGGCGACCGGCCCGCCATTGCGCTGGGGCCGCTGCTGTACTACTGGTCGCGCATGGATGTGCTGGATTTCTATGCCGGCATTGCGCAGTCGGCGGCCGATATCGTGTATATCGGCGAAACGGTGTGCGCGCGCCGCCGCGAACTGCGCCGCGAGGACTGGCTGGGCCTGGCTCGTGACCTGTCTTCGGCGGGCAAGCAGGTCGTGCTGTCCGCGCAGGTGCTGCTGGAATCCGAGGCGGACCTGCGCCAGTTGCGCCATCTCATCGACGACGGCAGCTTCTTGATCGAAGCAAACGACCTGGGCGCCATCGGCCTGCTGAGAGGGGCTTCGGCTCGTGTGCCCGCGGAGCTCATGGCCTTGCAGCGCATCCCGTTTGTCGCCGGTCCGCACCTCAACATCTACAACGAGGCCACCCTGGCGTTCTTTGCCGGCCTGGGCGCCGTGCGCTGGGTGCCGCCGCTGGAGATGTCGCGCGAGCGCGTGGCGCAACTGCACGCCGGACGGCCGGCGGGTCTGGCCACCGAAGTGTTCGCTTTCGGCCGCATGCCGCTGGCCTTCTCGGCGCGTTGCTTCACGGCGCGCCATGTCGGCCTCAATCGCGACGATTGCGAATATCGCTGCATGGAACATCCGGACGGCCTGGAGCTGTCGACGCGCGAAGGCCAGGAATTCCTGGTCATCAATGGCATCCAGACCCAGTCGGCGCGGCGCCACACGTTGCTGGCCGAGATGTCCGATATCGCCGACTTGAATATCGACGCCGTGCGCATCAGCCCGCAATCGCACCATTGCCTCGAAATCATCGCCGCGTTCGCCGCAGCGCGGGATGGCCAGTCGGTGACGGCGGCGCCGGAGTGGAGTCCCGAAGGCTATGCCAACGGCTACTGGCATGGAACGGCTGGCATCAACCTGGAAAGCCCGAAGGGGCATGACGTGAAAGACATCCAGCGATGATGACCATCCCCGCATTCGAATTGCCGGCGCTGCTGGGCCGCATCGGACGCGCGCTGCCGCAGTGGCCGCATTCGGCTGCGCTGGCGACCGCGCTCAACACCGCCATCGCCGGTGGCGTGCTGCGACGGGACGACCTGCAGATCGTCGACGGTCGCGTGGTGCGCATCGTGGTCGCCGACGGCGGCTCGACGGCGTCCATCACCTACGAGAACGGGCGCTTCAAGCCGGTGGGTGCGGATGAAACGGCCGACGTGACTTTCCAGGCGCCGATGTCGGCCTACCTGCAGTTGATGCTTCGGCAGGAGGATCCGGATACGCTGTTCTTCAACCGCCGGCTGCTCATCGAGGGCGATACCGAACTCGGCCTGGCCATGAAGAACATGCTGGACGGCATTGAATTGCCGTCTTTCCTGCGCCAGCGCGGCGCTTGACGGGGGGGTACTTGCCCCTGACTGCAATGTGGGCAGGGTGGCCCGGCACAGGGCGTCCGGATCCCCTAAATTGGTAGAATGGGCGCTTCGATGCTAGCACGCTCGTGCGGCCCATCCCCGGAGTACTGAAACATGGCAGTTACCCTCGAAGCGGTGCAGGCAGCCCTGCAGGTCGTCATCGACCCCAACACCCGCAAAGACCTGTTCACCAGCCAGTCCGCGCGCAACATCAAGATCGACGGCGGCACGGTATCGCTGAATGTCGAACTCGGTTATCCGGGCAAGACGCAGCTCGAGCCGATCCGCAAGCTGGTCGAAGCCGCACTGTCGGCCGTGCCGGGCGTGGTCGCGGTCAAGGCAACCGTGTCCGTGCGCATCGTGCCGCACGAAGTGCAGCGCGGCGTGAAGCTCATCCCCGGGGTGAAGAACATCATCGCCGTGGCCTCGGGCAAGGGTGGCGTCGGCAAGTCCACCACCGCCGTGAACCTCGCGCTGGCACTGGCCGCCGAGGGTGCCACGGTGGGCATCCTCGACGCCGACATCTACGGCCCTTCGATGCCCACCATGCTGGGCATCGAAGGGCGTCCCGAGTCCAAGGACGGCAAGAGCTTCGAGCCCATGGTCGGCCACGGCATCCAGGCCAACTCCATCGGCTTCCTCATCGACCCGGACCAGCCCATGGTGTGGCGAGGCCCGATGGTGACCTCGGCGCTCGAGCAACTGCTGCGCGACACGCGCTGGCGCGATCTGGATTACCTCGTGGTCGACATGCCGCCCGGCACCGGCGACATCCAGCTGACGCTGGCGCAGAAGGTGCCGGTCACCGGCGCCGTCATCGTCACCACGCCGCAGGACATCGCGCTGCTGGATGCGCGCAAGGGACTCAAGATGTTCGAGAAGGTGGGCGTTCCCATCCTCGGCATCGTCGAGAACATGAGCCTGCACATCTGCACCCAATGCGGCCACGAAGAACACATCTTCGGCGAGGGCGGCGCGGAGCGCATGTCCAAGGACTACGACGTCGAAGTGCTGGGCCACCTGCCGTTGGACATCAAGGTGCGCGAGCAAACCGATTCCGGCACGCCGCCGGTGGTGGCCGACCCGGATGGCCGCGTGGCCGAGATCTATCGCAGCATCGCGCGCCGCGTGGCGGTGAAGATCGCCGACCAGCAGAAGGACAGGACCTCGAAGTTCCCCAATATCGTCATTCAGAACACGTAGCACGCGGATCGTCACAACAGGAAGGCTAGATCGAAGCCCAAGCGAAAGGAAGGCATCATGAAATCGAATCGTTGGTTTTTCACCTGTGGTGCATTAGCAGTGGCCGGCTCCATGCTGGCGTCGTCGGTTCAGGCGCAGACCTATCCGGCGCGTCCGGTTCGTTTGCTGGTGGGTTACGCCGCGGGCGGCCCGGTGGATCTGGGTGCGCGCATGATTGCGCCGGGACTGCAGAAGCAGCTCGGCCAGCCGGTGCTGGTGGAGAACAAGCCCGGCGCCTCGGGCACCGTGGCCGGCGATTCCGTGGCCAAGGCGACCCCGGACGGCTACCTGCTGTTCTTCGCCGCCAGCCCCACGCTGACCATCAATCCGCATGTGCAGAAGACCATGCCGTTCAATCCGCTCAAGGATTTCACGCCGCTCACCATGCTGGTGGACTACGCCAACGCGCTGGTGGTGAACAAGGACGTGCCGGTCAAGACGGTCGCCGAACTGGTGGCCTACGCCAAGGCCAATCCGGACAAGGTGTCGTTCGGTTCGGCCGGCATCGGTGGCTCCAACCACTTGTCTGGCGAGATGCTGAAGAAAGCCACCGGCGCACCCATGCTGCACGTTCCCTACAAGGGCAACGCGCCGGCCATGGCGGACGTGATGGGCGGCAAGATCACCTACATGTTCGACATCGTCAGCACCGCGCGCTCGTTCATCAGCGACGGCCGGGTGCGGGCGCTGGCCGTGACCTCGAAGATACGCAATCCGATGCTGCCCAATGTGCCGACCATGATCGAGGCCGGCGTGCCCGGTTATGAAGTGACCGGCTGGTACGCGCTGGTCGGCCCGCCGGGATTGCCGCAGCCCGTGTCAACACGCCTCATCACGGCGTCGCGAGCCGCGCTGGCCGACGCCGACATGAAGAAGCAGCTCGTGGATGCGGGCTACGACATCGTGTCGTCCACGCCGCAAGTGCTGCAGGCCAAGATCAAGTCGGATTACGACCTGTGGGCCAAGGTGTCGGAAGGCATCAAGTTCGAGGACTGACAGGCCGGATGCGGCGGGCATGACGGCCGCGCCATCGCGTCACGACCTTTCTGCAACACAGGCGAAAAAATGAGCATCAAGTCAGAGCGTGTGACGAACAAGGGGGCAACCCCCCTTGTCAATCCCCCAAGTCAGGTGAAAGCATGAGCATCAAGTCAGACAAATGGATCCGCCGCATGGCGGCCGAAACCAAGATGATCGAGCCGTTCGAGTCCGGGCAGGTGCGTGAGGTCAATGGCCAGCGCATCGTGTCCTACGGCACCTCCAGCTACGGCTACGACATCCGCTGCTCGGACGAGTTCAAGATCTTCACCAACATCAACTCCACCATCGTCGACCCGAAGAATTTCGACGAGAAGTCGTTCGTTGATTTCAAGGGTCCGGTGTGCATCATCCCGCCCAATTCATTCGCGCTGGCGCGCACCGTGGAGTACTTCCGCATCCCGCGCAGCACGCTGACGGTGTGCCTGGGCAAGAGCACCTACGCGCGCTGCGGCATCATCGTCAACGTCACGCCGTTCGAGCCGGAGTGGGAAGGCTACGTGACGCTGGAGTTCTCCAATACCACGCCGCTGCCCGCCAAGATCTACGCCGGCGAAGGCTGCGCGCAGGTGCTGTTCTTCGAAGCCGACGAGATCTGCGAGACCTCGTACAAGGATCGGGGCGGGAAGTATCAGGGGCAGAAGGGTGTGACGCTGCCGAAGATGTAATGTCGATTCATCTGCCCTGAAATAGGGGAGCACGAGGGGAGGTATCCCCTCGTATCGGGAAAATCCTCAGGGGCAGAAGGGTGTGACGCTGCCGAAGATGTGAGCAGTGGCGCTGCCACTGAAGTGGCGCGCCACTTGAGTATTTCAGTTACTGCCCATTCCGTCATTCCCGCGAAAGCGGGAATCCAGTGTCTCTGACTTTTCGTCTTCGCTGACCCGCTGCTTTTTCGCCGTTGGCGAGTTCCTTTTCTTGCTTCGCCAAGAAAAGGAACCAAAAGAAGGCGACCCCGAC
>CANIIN010000047.1 GCA_947467405.1 Betaproteobacteria bacterium
AGCGCTAAAGGTCTCATAACTCATGAAACCCAAAATCCTAAACCCTAAATCCGAAATAGCTTTTAAAATTTGTCATCCCCGAATGTTTCTGTCGGGGATCCACACTCTGGATTCCCGCTTTCGCGGGAATGACAGGGCGCTAGGGAATAGCCTCAGCGCCCCCCTCCGGCATCCGCATCAACGCATTCCCCACCCTCACCCGCACACCCTCTGCAATCCCCTCGGCCAGCGTAAACCCGCGCGGCGCGAACACGATGATGGTCGAACCATGCTGGAACCAGCCCATCTCCTCGCCCTTGCCATACCTCGCATGGCACGCCAACTCGTGCGGCCCGTTGTAGCCGCCATCCAGCAACACCTCGACACAATGCAGGCGGATACCCGCCACCAGAATGGCAGCCACCGGCACCAGCGTCACCACATGCCCCGCCGCCCCCACCCGGGTGCGGATGGCCGCGCGTTCGTTGCGGCAGAACAGCCGCTCCACGCGCTTCAGCGCGATCGGATTCACGTTCCAGGTATCGCCCGAGAAGTACGTCACATGCTCCACCGTGCAGTCGTACGGCGCATGGAAGCGGTGATACATGCTGGCGGTGATGCGCAGCGTGGCATAGCAACCGTCACGATACAGATCGACCAGCGCGGGGTCGCCCAGCAGGTCACGCAGTTCGTAGGGAAAACCCTTGGCCTGGAACACCTGCGTGCCATCGACCCGCCCGCATTGCCCGACGATGGCGTCGCACGGGCTGGTCAGCCGTGAAGAATCGGCCTCCACGGGCCGCGCACCGGGTTTCAGTTCGCGGATGAAGCAGTCGTGCATGCTGTCGAAACGGGTTTTCTTCGCTTCGGCCAGATCGAGATCGGTGCAGCGCTTCCACAGCGCGATGGACAGGTCGCGGATCAGCGGCTGGCGCAACTGGCTGAACCAGCCCATGAAGCGCGTGGCGAGGCGGCGCGGAATGCGGTTGGTGAGCAGGAAGTTGAGGTCTTCCTGCAGGAATGCACGGGTCAGCAGGTTTTTCAGCGACATGGATCGATTCCCTCGGGACAAGTCATCACGTTGTAAAGATGGCGGCGTAAAGAGTTCGGTATCGCCATTCCCATGGAGCACACCCGCCTTGGACGAAATCGCCCTGTACCTTGCCGCCGCCATCGCCGGCAGCGCCGCGCTGCTGCCCTTGCGCACCCGGCTGCAGTTGTCGAAAGCCAAACACCCGTCGCTGTCCGGCCACTCGCGCATGGCGCGCCGCGTGGCCGGATTGCTGCCGTTCTACGGCTACGATGAGCCAACATTCTTCCGCGCCGACAATCCGCCCGATGACGTCGCCGCGCAGCGCCGCGCCGGATTCTCGCGACTGGCGGAGCTCTACCGCACGCGCTTCGCGAAATCCGCCGCCATGACCGCCGAGGCCGCCGATTACCTGTCCGACCTGCAGTTCACCGCCGCCTACCGCGTGCCCTTCCAGTTCCGCAAGCTGGTGCAGCAGCACCTGAAGGGCGGTTCGTTCCTGCAAGATTCGGACGGCGTCATGCTCACCGACCTGGACGGCAACCGCTTTTATGACCTGACCGGCTCGTACGGCGTGAATGTTTTCGGCTACGAGTTCTACAAGGAATGCATCGACGCCGGCGTGGCCACGGCGCGCGAGCTCGGTCCGGTGCTGGGCGGTTATCACCCGTCCTTGCTCTACAACGTGCAACGGCTGCGCGAAATCTCCGGACTGGACGAAGTGTCGTTCCACATGTCCGGCACCGAAGCAGTGATGCAGGCGGTGCGGCTGGCGCGCTATCACACGCGGCGCAGCCACCTGGTGCGCTTCTGCGGCGCGTATCACGGCTGGTGGGGCGACGTGCAGCCGGGCGTGGGCAACCCGCAGCCGGCGCGCGACACCTACACCCTGAAGGACATGGACCAGGACAGCCTGCGCGTGCTGAAGAAGCGTAAAGACATCGCCTGCGTGCTGGTCAACCCGCTGCAGGCCCTGCACCCCAACGCCAATGCGCCGGGGGATTCGTCGCTGCTGGACAGCAGCCGCAGCGCGCACTTCGACCGCGCCGCCTACACCGCCTGGCTGCAGGAACTGCGCGAGGTGTGCACGGCGCGCGGCATCGTGCTGATCTTCGACGAGGTGTTCATGGGATTCCGCCTCGCGCCGGGCGGCGCGCAGGAATACTTCGGCGTGCGTGCCGACATGGTGACCTACGGCAAGACCCTGGGCGGCGGGCTGCCGGTGGGCGTGGTGTGCGGCAAGCGTGAATGGATGAAGCGCTTTCGCGACGATCGCCCGGCCGACATCTGCTTCGCGCGCGGCACCTTCAATTCGCATCCCTATGTGATGGGCGCCATGCAGGCCTTCCTCGAGCGCCTGGAGACGCCGCGCGTGCAGGCGCTGTACCGCGACCTCGACCAACGCTGGAACGGTCGCGCCACGCGCCTGAATGCGCTGCTGGCGGAATTCGACCTGCCGATGCGGGTGGCCAACCTGTCGTCGGTGTGGACCATCCAGTACACGCGACCGTCGCGCTACAACTGGATGGTCCAGTACTACCTGCGCGCCGAGGGCATCGCGCTGTCCTGGGTGGGCACCGGACGACTGGTGTTCAGCTTCAATTTCACCGACGAGGACATCGAGGCCATCGAGGCGCGCATCGTGGCCGCCGGCATGGCCATGCAGAAGGACGGCTGGTGGTGGAGCGCGCCGGGCGCGACCAACCGCTCGATCCGGCGCGGCATCCTGCGCGAAGTGCTGGCTCAAAAGCTGGGATTGATGCGCAAGAGTTGATTCCAGCGCAGCGTGCATCTCACGCCCCACACCTCACGCCTAACGCTTCACGCTTCACGCTTCACGAATGACTGCGCATCGGGTCGATCAACTGCCCCCGCAGCAGGTACAGCGGCGCCCGGTGGTAGAGCTTCACGTCGTGGAACGGGTCGGTGAGGATCTTGGTGAGCCACACCAGCCCGGTCTGCACATCGCGCAGGAAGAACAGGTGCACGGTGCGAAACAGCAGTCCGCCCGCGCCCAGTCCCAGCCAGATCAGGCCGGTGCGGCGCACGAATTCGGCGTTGCCCAGGCTTCCATCCGCCCCTGCCGCCGGAAACACGCCCAGCAGCGTGGAATCAATGAACAGCACCGCCGGCGACAGCGCCCAGATGGCCAGCAGCACGATCTTGCGCTGCAGGTTGTAGCCGACCTTCACTTCTTCCTTGTATTCATGCGAGGCGTCGTTCACTTCGTCGTAACCTTTCGGTTCGAAGAAGAAGTGCCCGACCTGGCGCGTCATCATCGACACCAGCCAGCCGACCAGCGCCGCCTTCACCGGGTCCGTGAACAGCATGGCGTAGGCATACAGGAAGCTCAGCGCACTCACCAGATGCAGCGTCTGATTGATGCGACTGTGATGGTAGTAGCGATGGTCGTCCCAGCGTTGCAAGCGCAGTGCTTCCAGAAATGCCCGCATGGCGAATCCCTTCCTGTGGTTTGAGATGCGAAGACAGTAGCCGCGCAACACTGCAATCCGGTTACCGATTCATGACAATTTTGTTGAACCCCGCGTGACAGGATGACGACAGCGTGATGGCGGCGCTGTCATTGCGCCGTCACAATGACCCATCACGATGCGGGCATGGAAAGCGGTGGAATCCTGCTTGAACGACTCCCGGTGCTGCGCAAGTCGCTGCGCATCGCCTTCGTCACCGAAACCTACCCGCCGGAAGTCAACGGCGTGTCGCTCAGCGTGGCGCGCTTTGTGGAAGGCCTGCGCGCCAGGAACCATGAAATCCAGCTGGTGCGGCCGCGCCAGACGGCGGCCGAGACCGGCAGCGGCACGCGCGAATTCCAGGAAGTGCTGATGCGCGGCATGCCGATCCCGCGCTATCCGGGGCTGAAGATGGGCCTGCCCGCCAAACGCGCGCTGACCGACTTGTGGTCGGTGCAGCGTCCCGACATCGTGCACGTCGTGACGGAAGGACCGCTAGGCTGGTCGGCCCTGCAGGCGGCCTTGAAGCTCAAGTTGCCGGTCACCTCGGACTTCCGCACCAACTTCCACGCCTACAGCACGCACTACGGCATCGGCTGGCTGAAAAAGCCCATCGCCTCGTACCTGCGCAAATTCCACAACCGCACCCTGATGACCATGGTGCCGACCGATTACCAGCGCAGCGAACTGGCCAGGCTGGGCTTTCGCAATCTGCGCCTGGTGGCGCGCGGCGTGGACACGCAACTGTTCAATCCGGCGCGGCGCGATGAGTCGCTGCGACGCAGCTGGGGCGCCGGTCCGGATGATCTGGTCGCCCTGCACGTCGGCCGCATCGCGCCCGAGAAGAACCTGTCGCTGCTCTCGGACACCTTCGAGGCGATGCAGGCCCGGCATGCCGGCATGCGCCTGGTGATGGTGGGCGACGGCCCGGGGCGCGCCGCCATGCAACGACGCCATCCGCAGGCCGTCTTCGCCGGCATGCGGCGCGGCGAAGATCTGGCCGCGCACTACGCCTCGGCCGACGTGTTCCTGTTTCCCAGCGTCACCGAGACATTCGGCAACGTCACGCTGGAGGCCATGGCCAGCGGACTGGCCGTGCTGGCCTATGACTACGCCGCCGCATCGGAACACATCCAGAACGGCGAGAACGGCTTGGTCGCGCCGCTCGGCGATAGCCAGGCGTACCTGAGCGTCGCCACGTCCATGGCCGGCTGCCCTGGCGACATGCGGGCCGTCGGCGCGCGCGCCCGCGTCACGGCCGAAAACCTGGACTGGGAGCGCGTGATCGCCGGGCTCGAGGCGGCGTTCCTGGCCGTGGCATCCCGCCCCGACACTCTCGCCGCCACCGGCAGTGGCGCGTTCCTGCCGGGCACGCCCTGACGCGCAGGGGTCAGCCGGGCAACCGGCCGGCGCCTGCCCACGACCCGCGGCCCGCTACCCGCGGTCATCTCGTGGCGTCACCGCCGCAATAGGTCAATGCCCGTAGATCGTCTCCAGACGGGCATCTTCGGGCACTGCATGCTCGACAACGGAGCAGGCCAACCCTTCCAGCACGTGCCGCAGTGAATCACCGATGACGTCTCGACCCCTGTGGCGCACAATGCACAGGCCGGCACTGACGTGATTCGCCCGGTGGGGACAAACAAACCTCACGGCATCGCGCTTCCGCTGAAAGCATCCAACCATGAACACCTCGCCCGACAACTTCGACAACCGTGACGACGACGAAAGCAGTTCCGCCGCCGAGCGCGCCACCGCCGCCAACCGCAGCACCTGGATCAGCGTCGCCACCAATCTGGTCCTCACCGTGGCGCAGGTCGTCACCGGCTTCATCGCCGGCTCGCAGGGCCTGATCGCCGACGGACTGCATTCGCTGTCCGACCTGGTGGCGGATTTCGTGGTGCTGTTTGCCAGCCACCACAGCCGGCGCGGCGCCGATGCCGATCACCCTTACGGCCACCAGCGCTTCGAGAACGCCGCATCCTTGATACTCGGCGCGCTGCTGCTGGCGGTGGGCCTGGGCATGCTGTGGTCGGCTTTCCGCAAGCTGGAGGCGCCTGAGACCGTGCCGACCGTGCACATCGTCGCGTTGTGGGTGGCGATCGGCGCCCTCATCGCCAAGGAATCGCTGTTCCGCTACATGCTGGCGGTGGCCAAGCGCGTCAAGTCGGGCATGCTCGTCGCCAACGCCTGGCACGCGCGCTCGGACGCCGCGTCATCGCTGGTGGTTGGCATCGGCATCATCGGCAATCTCGCCGGCTATCCGATCTTCGACCCCATCGCCGCGCTCATCGTCGGCTTCATGGTGGCGAAAATGGGCTGGTCGTTCGGCTGGGATGCCCTGCATGACCTGATGGACCGCGCCGTGGACGAGAAGGAAGTCGTCGCCATCCGCCAGACGCTGCTCGAGACCCCCGGCGTGCGCGGCGTGCATGACCTGCGCACGCGCAAGATGGGCGACCTGATCGTGGTCGATGCCCATATCCTGGTGGATGCCCTGATCCCGGTGGAAGAAGGCCACGCCATCGCCGTGTCGGCGCGCCAGCGCGTATTGCAGCGCCACCGCGTGCTGAACCTCATGACGCACGTCGATCCGGCGCGCTGAGCGCCAGTTTCCGTGCCAGACCGCCAGACTCTTGACCTGCGTCAACCCGCCTCCTGCGGGCGCCGGCAGCTTCCTTTTCAAAGCGCTTCCCGGACGATACACTGACCACGCAGTCAGGTAGCCCCGGGGGTGTCTCCCCGCCCGATACAGGACCATGAACAGACCTCAACGCGGCGAATTGAAACGCAGGGGCGCACTGGCGATCTTCCTGCTGTCGACGGCGATCATCATCGCCGCCGCGATAGCCGCATTCACGCACTACGCGGCCAACCTGCGCGCGGACAGCGAACAGGCTCTGCTGGCGGTGGCGCACCTCAAGAAAGCGCAGATCGAGAACCACCTGACCGAAAACATCAGTGACGGCGTGATTTTCACCTATCGCCCGGCGGTGTGGCGCCGCCTCGACAGCGCCGGCGCGAGCCCAGCCGCGCAGCCCGACCTGGACGCGGCCATCACGCAAACCCGCGAGGCCTATGGATACCGCGCCATCGTGCTGTTCGACGCGCGTGGGCGCCCCGTGTATCCGGCCGCCGATGCGCGCTTTGACGCATTGGTGAACGCCGCGACCTCCGCCGCAGTCAAGTCGCGCCAGTCGGCCTTTGTCGACATGCATCGCGTCGCCGGCAACGCTCTGGCCTACGGCATGGTGCATCCGGTATTCAGGGGCGGCAACCGGCAGGCCGACGTCATCGGCGCCGTTTACATCGAAATCGACCCGGCGCAACAGTTGTTGCCCCTGGTCGCGGAATGGCCCGGCAACAGCCCGTCGGCCGAATCGATCCTGGTGCGCCGCGACGGCAACGAAGCCGTGTTCCTCGCCACCTTGCGCCACAAGCCGGAAGCCCGACCACTGGACGAGCGTCGCCCCATCACGGATGACCGGGTGCTCGCGGTCAGGGCGCTGCAGGCGCCCACTGGAGCGATCCGCGGCGCCGTGGATTATCGCGACGTACCGGTCATCGGTGTGTCGGTACCAATCGACCGCACCCACTGGATACTGCTGTCCAAGATCGACCAGGCCGAAGTCGACCAGACTTTGCATCACCTGGCCTGGATCATCGGCAGCCTGGCGGCTCTGTTCGTCTTGCTGGCAGCCGCCATCTCGTACCTGTTCTGGCGCACCAAGCGGCAGGAACAAGCGGCGGCTCAGGAGGGATTGGCCCGGCAATACACCACGGCGATCGAGACCGCCATCGACGGCTACATGCAGCTGAGTCCGGACGGCCGCATCATCAATGCCAATTCCGCGCTCGCCCGGTTGACCGGCCGCACCGCCGAGGAACTGCAGACCATGACAGTCTTCGAGCTCGATGCCGACATGACCGACGAACAGATCAGGACGGCGCTGCAGGACGTCACGGTCAAGGACAATCTGCGCTTCACCACGCGCTGGCGGAAGAGCGACGGAACACCGGTCGACATCGACCTGAGCGCGATCCACGTGCCCGACGAGGACAACAGCCGCGGCTACATCCATTGCTTCACACGGGACATCACCCAGGCGCTTGCCCTGACCAGCCGCCTGGAACGGATCACGCGGCATTACGCCTTCCAGGCGCATGTCACGGCACGCATCTTCCAGCTGCGTGACGGCGATGACATCCTCCGTGCATTCTGCGACTCGGCGATCAGCGAGGGGAACTTTGCGCTGGCCTGGGCTGGCATGGTGGACGAGGCCACCGGCATGGTGCGCGTCGTCGCGGCGGCGGGGGACGCGGCGGACTACGCCCGCTCCATCGTGGTCACCACCGATCCCGCGCTGGCCACCAGCCAGGGGCCGACCGGCCTCACCCTTCGCGAAGGGCGGTCGATCACCGCCAACGATTTTCTGAACGATCCGCGAACCGCGCCGTGGCACGAGCGCGGGCGGCAGTACGGCATCCAGGCGTCGGCCGCGATTCCAATCACGATGCGCGGCAGGCCCGTGGGCGCATTGAATTTCTATTCGGCCCAGGCCGGCTATTTCGATGACGAGATGGTGGGCCTGCTGGAGGCAGCGTCGCACACCGTGTCGCTGGCCTGGGAAGCTGGCGCGGCCGTCAAGGAACGGGACGCAGAACGGCTCAGCGCCCAGCGCAGCGAGTCACGCTACCGGCGCTTTTTCACGTCGTCGCCTGTTCCGATCCAGATCCATCGCAGCTCCGATGGCGGACTGATCGACATCAATGAAGCGCAACAACGCGCTTTCGGCTATGCCCTGGAGGAAATTTCCGGTTACGGATGGCTGGAGAAGGCCTATCCCGATCCGACACTCCGCCAGCAGGTCGGGACGCTTTGGCTCGCGGACCTGGAGAAATCCCGCCTGTCGGGCAAGACCATCGAGTCACCCGAGATCAGCCTGCGCTGCAAGGACGGCACCGACCGCATCGTGCGCGGCTACATGACGGTTGTCGACGAGGAGGCGATCCTGGCGTGGCAGGACTTCACCGATGTCCGTCGCGGCGAAACCGAATTGCGCGAGAGCGAGAACCGCTTCCGCGGCATGGTCGAGAATGCCGTGACCGCGTTCTATGTCATTCGCGACGACCGCTTCGTCTACGTCAACCAGCGCTTCGCCGATCTGGTCGGATGGTCGCCCGAGGAACTCATCGGCCACAGTCCGTTCGAATACATGGATGCCTTTTCGGCGCGCACGGCGGCCGAGGGGCGCAACCAGCTGGAGGCCGGCGGCAAGGCCGTCGCCTATACGCTGCACATCAAACGCAAGGACGGAGCGCCGATCGTCATTTCCGTGCAGGGCGCGCTCTCCAACTGGGACGGTCGACGCGCCCTGGTAGCCATTGCCGATGACGTCACCGCACGCACACTGGCCGAAGAACGCATCAAGGACTACGTGGCCCGCCTGGAGAGGTCGATGAAGGGCACGCTGCAGGCCGTGGCGCGCATGGTCGACCTGCGCGACCCCTACACCGCCGGACATGAACGCCGCGTGGGGCTGATCGCCGCCGCCATCGGCCGCGAGATGGGCTGGGACGACGAACACTGCGGTCACCTCGAGATGGTCGGCCTCGTTCACGACATCGGCAAGATCGCGGTGCCCGCGGAAATTCTCTCCAAGCCGACCAAGCTCAACGCCAACGAGTTCGCCATGATCAGGAGTCACGCCGAGTCGGGCTACGAAATCCTGCAGAACGTGCAGTTCGACCTGCCGGTGGCGGACATCATCCGCCAGCACCACGAACGCCTGGACGGCAGCGGCTACCCGCAAGGACTCAAGGGCGACGCCATCCTCCCCGAGGCGCGCGTGCTGGCCGTGGCCGACGTACTGGAGTCGATGTCCACGCACCGTCCATACCGCCCCGCGCTGGGCGTCGATGCGGCGCTCGAGGAGCTGCAGAAGAACAGCGGCATCCTGTATGACGGCAAGGTGGTGGATGCCGTGGTGAGGTTGATCCGGGAGAAGGGATTCGTGTTGCCGGACTGAGCGGCATCGGTTGTTCAGCCACTTCGCCTCGTGTACCGCCCAGTCCGTTGCGCCGTCACGCCCCCTTCGGCGGTTCTCGCGCCCCTTGAGCCGCCCGCCGCCCGACTCTGACGTCACAACTCGCGTCACCTGAATTTCACGCCGATCGTCTACTATCCGCGGATGACATCGCCCCTGACCACTTCCATCACGCGCTACGCCCTCGCCTTCACCTTTGCCTTCGCCGCGCTGCTGCCTGCCCGCAACACCTGGGCTGCGCGGCCCTTCATCACCGACGATGCGCGCCTCACCACCGCCGGCAGCTGCCAGCTGGAAAGCTGGATGCGCAGCTACCCGGACAACCGGCAGGTCTGGGCGCTGCCGGCCTGCAATCCGGGCGGCAACCTCGAATTCACCGTGGGCGGCGGACGCAGCAAGGACACCGGCGTCGAGGCAACCGTCGATCAGGTCTTTCAACTGAAGACGCTGTTCCGCCCCATGCAGACCAACGACTGGGGCGGCGGCGTGGCGATCGGCGTCGTGCGCCATCCCTCCACCACGCCGGGCCCCAACGCGCTGGGCAACAGCTACGTCTACCTCCCGCTGTCGCGCTCGCTGCTGGATGACCAGCTGATCCTGCATGGCAATGCCGGCTGGTCGAAGGATCGCGCCAGCGGCCTGAACGGCATGACCTGGGGCGCCGGCGGCGAATACAAGATCGGCACGCGGTTTCTGGCCATCGCCGAATCCTTCGGCGACAACCACACCTCGCCCTACTGGCAGGTGGGCGGACGGTTCTCCATCATCCCCGACGTCCTGCAGGTCGACATGACGGTGGGAAAGCAGTTCTCCGGACCGGACAGCGGACGGTGGATGTCGTTCGGGTTGCGGTTTACGCCGGCGAAATTGTTCTGAAGGTTGGTGGTTGAAATGCATGGCGGTGCTTGTAGATGCCCTATTGGCGGGCTTCTACAAGCGTTCTTTCTCGGCGCCAAGCTCAAGAGGTGTCATTCCCGCGAAGGCGGGAATCCAGAGTCTTTGACTTGATCTCTTCGATGAGGCGTCGAGTTTCGCCTGACGGCGAGTCCCTTTTCTTGCTTCGCCAAGAAAAGGAACCAAAAGAAGGCGACCCCGACGGTCCCGGTCGCTGCGCGACTACCCTGCGATGCTCGGACTCTGAGGCGGCTGCGCAACTCACATCCGCAGTCGGGGGACTGCGGATGTTCGGACAGTGCTCGCCGACTGCCCCTCAGAGCCCTGTGCTTCTCGGCGGGACCA
>CANIIN010000048.1 GCA_947467405.1 Betaproteobacteria bacterium
TGCCGACGGTGTACGACTACGGCCCGCAGCGCATCGCCTGGTTCGATCATGCCGTGTCGGACTGGATGGGTGACGACGGCTGGGTTCGCCGTCTGCAGGTTTCGCTGCGCGCACCGAACTTCATCGGCGACACGACCTGGATCCGCGGCAGCGTCACCAAAAAACTGGATGACGAGAACTGCGTCGAACTGGAAATGCGCGCCGAAGACCAGCGCGGCCGCGTCACGGCGCTGGGCCAGGCCGAGGTGGTATTGCTGCGCAAGTAGACAGCGCTGCGCCGCTGCGACCAAACGGGCGCAGCACACCAACCAGAGTCCAAGCCCGATGAGCGATGCAATGCATTCAATCAAGCCCCTCGATGGCATCCGCGTGCTGGATTTCTCGCGCATGCTGTCCGGTCCGATGGGCACCATGGTGCTGGCCGACCTGGGCGCCCATGTCATCAAGGTCGAAGACCTCGAGGGCAGCGACACCACGCGCCACAACCCGCCCTACGTCAACGGCGAGAGCCATTATTTCCTGTCGCTCAACCGCAACAAGGAAAGCCTCGCGGTCGACCTGAAGACGCCCGAGGGTCTGGAGATCGCCCTCGGACTGGTGGAACAATCGGACGTGGTGGTGGAGAACTTCCGGCCCGGCGTCGCCGACCGGCTGGGCCTCGGTTACGCCGTGCTGTCGAAACTCAATCCGCGCCTCATCTACTGCGCCGTGTCGGGTTTCGGACAAACCGGCCCGCTGCGCAACAAGACCGCCTATGACCTGGTCATCCAGGCGCTGACCGGCGCCATCGCCGTCACCGGCGAAGCGGACCGCCCGCCAGTGAAAATGGGCCTGCCGCTGGCCGACGAACTGTCGGCCATGTTCGCCACCATCGGCATCCTCGCCGCGCTGGAAAAGCGCGAGCGCAGCGGCCGCGGCACCTACCTCGACATATCGATGTTCGATGTCGGCGTGTCGCTGCTCAGCTACATGGCGACGGTGTACTTCGCCACCGGCGAAAGCGCGCAGCGCCTCGGCTCGCGGCATCCGACCATTTACCCGTACAACGCCTTCCAGACCGCGGACGGTTACATCGTGGTGGCAGCGTTCACGCAGGTGTTCTGGCGCAAGTTCTGCAAGGTGGTGGGACGCGAAGACCTGCCGGAAGACCCGCGCTTCGCCAACTTCGCCGGCCGTCACAAGCATCGCCCCGAACTCGGCGCCATCCTCGAGCCGATCCTGCGCAGCAGGACCACGGCGGCATGGGAAGAAGTCATGAAGATCGGCGACGTGCCCAATGGCCCGGTGAATTCGGTGGCGCAGGCCGTCGAGATGGAACAGACCAAGGCGCGCGGCATGCTGGTCGACATGGATCATCCGGTGGCCGGGCGCCTGCGCACGCTGGGCACGCCGTTTCATTTCGATTTCGAAGGCGCGGCACGCTTCGAACCCGAATGCCGGCCCTCGCCGGTGATCGCGCAGCACACGCGCGCCATCCTGCGCGACCTGCTCGGTTACGACGAGGCGCGCATCGCGCGCCTGGCTGCCGACAAGGTGGTGCGCGTTTCGGACGTGCCGGGAACGACCATCGGCCAGCGGCGCACCGCACCGACGCTCGCGGCGACCGCAGGCACCGATGCCAACTCAACGAACACAGCCCATGACGACTCTTTGCCGCTCGCGGGCCTGCGCATCATCGACCTGACCCGCATGTTCGCCGGCCCCTACGGCACCATGATCCTGGCTGACCTCGGCGCGGAGATCATCAAGATCGAGGAGCCGCGCATCGGCGACCCGACGCGGCGCAACATCCCCTTCATCGACGAAGAGAGCACCTACTTCATGGCCGTCAATCGCGGCAAGAAAAGCGTGGTGCTCGACCTCAAGACCGATGCCGGCCGGCAGGCGCTGCTCGACCTGGTGGCCAAGTCCGACGTCATCATCGACAACTACCGCGTCGGCGTCATGGACCGGCTGGGGTTCTCGTATGAAAAATTGCGCGCAGTGAATCCGGACATCATTTTCTGTTCGGTTTCCGGTTACGGACAGACCGGCCCGCTGCGCAACAAGATTTCTTTCGACCTGGTGAACCAGGCCATGGCCGGCACCATGGCCATCACCGGCGAAGAAGGCCGGCCGCCGGTTCGCATCGGCCTGCCGGCCGGCGACCTCAACGGCGGCATTTTCAGCGCGCTGGCCATCCTCGCGGCGCTGCAAACCCGGCGACGCACCGGCAAGGGCAGCGCCATCGACCTCGGCCTGCACGATCTGCTGGTGGCGCTGCTCGGTTACGTCGCGCAGTTGTACATCGTCACCGGCGAATCGCCGCTGCCGGTGGGCTCGGGACATCATCACATCGCGCCCTACCGCGCCTTCGAGGCCAGCGACGGGTATTTTGTGATTGCCGCCTTCACGCAGGAGTTCTGGGTCAAGTTCGCACGCAGCATCGGCCACCCGGAATGGGCCGACGACGAGCGCTTTCGCAGCATTGCCGCGCGCAAGGACCACAAGGAAGAACTCAACGCCCTCATCGAACCCATCCTGCGCACCGATACCATCGCAGCGTGGGTGAAGCGCTTCGAAGCGGGCGACGTGCCGTGCGCAAAAGTGGCCTCGGTGGGCGAGGTGCTGACCTCCGAACAGGCGATCGCCCGGGAAATCGTGTTCGACTTCGAACATCCCGCGGTCGGCAAGGTGCGAGCGGTGGGCACGCCTTTCCATGCCGACGGCGGCCTGTGGCGCACGCCGGTGCCGCCGCCCATGCTGGGGCAGCACACCGATGAGGTGCTGTCAGGCCTGCTCGGTTATTCAGATGAAGCCATCGCGCAGTTAAAAGCAGGGGCAGGGGCCCACTAACCGCTGTCTTCGGCAATCAACCGGGAGGAGATTTCCATGTTCAGGCTATCTTGCAGGCGCGCAATCCGTCACGGATCAATGCTCACGGTGACGGCGATGGTGCTGTCGTCGCTGGCAAACACCGCTCAATCACAGACCTATCCGACCCGACCCGTGCGGGTCATCGTCGGCTACGCGGCAGGCGGTCCGGTCGATACCGCCGCCAGGCGCATCGCGCCGTATATGCAGAAGGACCTGGGGCAGCCCGTCGTCGTCGAAAACCGGCCTGGCGCCGGCGGCGTCGTCGGTTCCGATTTCGTCGCCAAGGCCGAACCCGACGGCTATGTGCTGGTGTTCACCGCCAGCCCCACGCAGACCATGAGCCCGCACCTGCAGAAGACCATGCCCTTCGACCCGTTGAAGGACTACACACCCATCTCCGGCGTGGTCGGCTTCGCCACGCTGTTGGTGGTGGGCAAGGATTTCCCGACGACCACCGTCGGTCAGCTGGTGGCCTACGCCAAGGCCAATCCGGACAAGGTCAGTTTCGGTTCCGCCGGCATCGGCGCCTCCAACCACCTGTCGGGCGAGTTGCTGAAGAAAATGTCGGGAACCAGCATGCTGCACGTTCCGTACAAGGGCAACGCCCCGGCCCTGACCGACGTCATCGGCGGCAAGATCACGTTCATGTTCAACAGCGTCGGCGATTCGCTCGGTTTCGTGAACGGCGGCCAGGTGCGCGCGCTGGCGGTAAGCTCCAAGGAACGCAGCCGCGCCCTGCCTGGCGTGCCGACCATGATCGAATCCGGCATGCCCGGGTTTGACGTGACCGCCTGGTATGCACTCGAAGGCCCGCCCCGGTTGCCAGCCGCGATCGTGAACCGCCTCAATATCGCGGTGCGCGCCTCGCTCGCCGATCCGGTGCTGTCCAAGCAGTTCTTCGACCTCGGCTACGACATCATGCCGTCCTCGCCCGATGAACTCGCGGCGCGGGTGAAAGCGGACTACGATCTCTGGAGCGGCGTCGCCAAGGGCCTCAACATCGAATAGGAGTGACAGCATGGTAAGCATCCCGTTGCGCGTAGGCTTGATCGGCGGCAGTCCCCGTGGCAGCTGGGGCACCACGGCGCACATCCCCGCGCTGCAGAGCCTGCCGCGCTACGCCGTCACGGCAGTGTGCACGGCGCATCAGGAGACCGCCGACGAGACTGCGCGGCTTTTCAACATTCCGCACGCCTTGGTTGATCCGATCCAGCTGGTGCGGCACGCCGAGGTGGATATCGTGGCGGTCAACGTGCGCGTGCCGGCGCATTACGAACTGGTCATGGCCGCCATCGACGCCGGCAAGCACGTGTTCTGCGAATGGCCGCTGGCCGTGGACACCACGCAGGCGCGCCGACTGCTCGCCGCCGCGCAGGACAAGGGCATCACGCACATGATCGGTCTGCAGTCGCGCGCCTCGCCCGTGCTCAACTATGTGCGCGACCTGGTGCAGGGCGGCGAGATCGGCGAACTGGTGGCCTGCTCCATGCTGCACTCCGCACCGTGGCGCACCAAAACCTCACGCGGCATGGCCTACCTGCAGGACAACTCCACCGGCGCCACCTTCATGAGCATTCCGGGCGGGCACTCCATCGATGCGCTGCGCTTCTGCGTCGGCGAGATCGGCGACCTTTCGGCGCTGGTCGACACGCGCGTGAAGACGGTGACGGTGACGGACCCGGTCTCGGAAGCCGGTCGGACCATCCCGCGCACCTCGCCGGACGAAATCGCCGTACACGGGCGACTGGCCAATGGCGCGGTGTTCTCGGTGCACATGCAGGGCGGGCCCGGCGCCGGCACCGGATTTCGATTCGAGATCAACGGCACCAAGGCCGACCTGCTCATCACCGGGAGCATGACGGTGCAGATGGCGGACCTCACGCTCCATCGCACGCGCCACGGCGGCGCCATGGAAAAACTCGACGTGCCGGTCCGCTACCGTTGGGCACCACCGGATTCGCCGGTCGGACAGCCGTTCAACGTGGCGCAGTTGTACGTGAAGCTGGCGGAGGCCATCGACAGCGGCCGGGCAGCGCAGCCGAATTTCGCGACGGCCGTTGAGATGCATCGGCTGCTGGATACGATTCAGCAGGCATCCGATAGCGGGCAGCGGCAGACGTTCAGGATATGAAGTGCTGGGAGATTCGGCACCCCAGACATTTATTGCGTCATTCCCGCGAAAGCGGGAATCCAGTGTCGTTAACAACTTTCAAAGTCGCTGGATCCCCGCCTGCGCGGGGATGACGGCAATTTTGCGATTTAGCGAATAATTGAGCCACCCCGTCGTAAAGAACGGCCCGGCCCAACCAGGAGGAAACATGACTGCCAAACGCGATGTCGCCATCGTCGGCATCCACGCCACGCCGCAGCGGCGCCGCATGGGCAAGACCGTCATCGGCCTGATGATGGAATCCCTCAACGGTTCGCTGGACGACGCCGGCCTGCAAATGAGCGACGTCGATGCGCTCATCGCCTACGACTTCCCGGCCGGCAACGGCGAAGGCGCCACCGACGGCAACGTCGCCTGGCAACTCAAGCAGCCGATCAATTTCGTGTGGCAGCAGTCCGGCGCCTCGGCGGTGCTGACCGGCGCGGCGCTGATCCGCGACGGCCTGGCCGAAGTGGTGGTGATCCCGGCCGCCGGCGCGCAGGCCACTGACACCGAGGCCACCGCCGCCTACACGCGGCCCGGCTACGAGTTCACGGAATGGACCGGCTCCATCACGCCGGCGCAGTTCGCGCTGCAGGCGCGCCGCCACATGCATCTGTACGGTTCCACGGTCGATGACTTCGCCTATGCCGCCTCGACCATCCGCAACAACGCGCACATCAACCCGGAGGCCATGATGTTCAGCCGCGGTCCGTACACGCCCGCCGACATCCTGAAGGCGCGCATGGTGGCCGATCCGCTCACGCTGCTGATGTGCTCGCTGACCAACGACGGCGCCAGCTGCATCGTGCTCACCAGCGCCGAGCGCGCCCGCTACTGCCGCAAGGCGCCGGTATGGGTGCTGGGCGGGGCGATGGAATCGCGCAAGACCAGTTACCTCGAAGCGCCGTCGCTGGACATCATCAACAGCCGCGACAAGATGATGCGTGGCTTCGAGCGCCTGGGCGTGCGCCACGAAGACACCGACATGGTCATGATCTACGACCACTTCGCGCACAGCGTGCAGGTGCAGATGGAGGCGCTGGGCTTCTGCAAGCCCGGCGAAGGCGGCGCCTACATCCGCGAGGTAATGGGCCTGGACCAGAAGCACCCGGTGTGCCCGGACGGCGGCAACCAGGGCTACAGCCACAACATGATTCCGTACAACTTCAAGATCATCGAGATCGTGAAACAGATGAGGAACGAAATTATCGACCTGTGCCCGCAGTCGGCCGAGGGCATCCACACCTACGACCGCAGCATCTGCCGCAAGGTGCGCGATCCCAAACTGTCGGTGGCCTGCGGTCCCATGACCGAAGGCCGGCACTCCTTTGTTCTTTTGGAGAAGAACTGATCATGCATGCCGCCAGCGAACCCACCGAAACGATGATGGCAGGACAGATCCCCCTCCCCGTCCCAAGCAAGATGACCGAGCCGTTCTGGGCCGGCATGCGCCAGAACAAGCTGCTGCTGCAACGCTGCAAAACGTGCAACGCGTATCGCTGGACGCCGCAGGTACTGTGCCGCGACTGCTATTCAGAAGACTACGAATGGTCCGAGGTCAGCGGTAAGGGCACCGTGTTCAGTTACACCGTCGTGCACCGCCCGCCCCTGCCGGCCTTCAAGGCGCCCTACATCGTCGCCGTCATCGAACTCGCCGAAGGCCCGCTCATGCTGACCAATGTGATCGACTGCGATCCGGCGGCGCTGAAGGTGGGCGACAAGGTGAAAGTGGCGTTCGAGAAGGCCACGGATGAGGTGACGCTGTACAGGTTTCGGTTGGCTTAGGCGAAAGAGGCTTCAGAGGGAGAGTGCTTGGAGATGCCCGGCTGGAGCGGGTTTTCGGACATACCCAACTCTTGGCACCAGGGGTCGATGTGGACATTGCGACACCCTTCCCCCATTGTTTGCGACTGATATCACATTTTGATATCATCACCGCGTGAACTCAAAGCAAAGCAAGACACTACTTGCCGTCTTTGCCAAGCCAACCTCGGCTTCCATCCTTTTCAGCGATATTGAATCGCTAATCAAAGGTTTGGGCGGTTCCGTTCTGGAGCGTGAAGGCTCACGCGTCAAGATCGAACTGAACGGAGAGCAATGGCGCTGTCATCGCCCTCATCCCGGAAAGGAAGCCAAGCGCTACCAGGTCGAAGAAGCACGAGAGTTAATGGAACGCGCAGGAGTGAAACCATGAACACCATGTCCTACAAGGGCTATACCGCCCGCATCGAATACGACGAACGCGATAACATCTTTGTCGGCCGGATTCTCGGCATTCGCAGCATCATCAGCTTTCACGGGGAAACGGTCACTCAACTGCGTCGCGAGTTTGAACGCGCAATCAAGGACTACCTTGCCGAATGCAAGGAAGCAGGCGTGCAACCTGAGAAGACGGCTTCTGGAAAATTACTTCTTCGCGTGTCACCCGAAGTTCACGGCCGCGCCCTCGTTGCCGCTCAAGCTGCCGGAAAAAGTCTGAACCAGTGGGCCATGGAGATTCTGCAGGACGCTGTGCAACCAGGAAACTGATCCACCGCTCGGATGGCCACGTAACTGCCCGTAGAAGTCCATCCAGAGCCAATCTTCAAACATCGTCTATCGATGCCGCCGGGCATCTCCCGGCCTGAGTTACAACTAAGTATTCACTGAACAAGGGGGCATGCCCCCTTGTTCAGTGAATCCCTAACTCAATCCGCCGTAATCTTCGCCGCCCGCACAATCCCGCCCCACTTCGCGTTCTCGCTCTTGATGAATGCGCCGAACTGCTCCGGCGTGCCGCCGCCCAGTTCGTTGCCCTGCGCGAGCACACGGTCGCGGAACTCCGGCGTGGCCAGCACCTTGATGATGTCGGCGTTCAGGCGCTGGATGATGGCCGCCGGCGTGCCCTTGGGCGCGATGGCGCCCTGCCAGTTCAGCACTTCGAAGCCGGGCACGCCGGCTTCCTCCATGGTCATGAGTTCGGGCGCCAGCGCCAGGCGCTTCTTGCTGGTGATGGCCAGTGCGCGCGTCTTGCCGGCCTGCATGTTGGGCATGGCGGCGTACATCTGCTCGAACATCAGGTCGACCCGCCCGGCCAGCAGATCCAGCGCGGCCGGCGCGCCGCCCTTGTAGGGGATGTGCGCGAGGTCGATCTGCGTGAGCGACTTCAGGAGTTCGGCCGACAACTGGTGGCTGCCGCCCAGGCCGCCGGAGGCGAAGGTGATCTTGCCGGGGTTGGCGCGCGCCGCCGTGACGATGTCCTTCACGCTCTTGAACGGCGAGGCCTGGTTCACCATCAGCACCAGCGGCCCGCGCTCGATCAGCACGATGGGCATCACATCAGTGAGCGGGTCGAAGGGAATGGATTTCATCATGGCCTGGTTCACCGCCAGCGGCGCGAAGCTGCCCATGCCGATCACGTAGCCGTCGGGTCTGGCCTTGGCAACCATGTCGGTGGCGATGTTGCCGCCGGCGCCGGCGCGGTTCTCCACCACCACCGCCTGCCCCAGCAGCGGCGCAAGATATCGGGCGATCTCCCGCGAGCGCAGGTCGGCGTTGCCGCCCGGCGCGTAGCCAACGTACCAGGTGATGCTCTTGTTGGGATAACCGGACTGAGCGAATGCCGAGGCGGCACCGGCCAGCAGCAGGGCGACAGCCGAGACGAGGAGCTTCGGGAACTTGCGCATGGTGTTCTCCATGAGGGGTGGAGCCGATTGAATCATCCGGTTCGAATCGCCCGGTTCGAATCAACTGGCAGGCAGCCACCGCAGTATAGTAAATGGCAACGGAGAACGTTTTTCTGCGCGACACCATCACGAAGTCACGTTGGTCACATTGCCAAGGTGCGCTCATGCGTCCACTCAAACTCAGCAGATCCTTCACCCTGATGGAACCGGGCCCGGTCGTGCTCGTGACCACCCGCGACGGCCGCAAGAACAACATCATGACCATCTCCTGGACCATGGTGCTGGATTTCACGCCGGCCTTCGCCATCACCACCGGCGAGTGGAATCACTCCTACACGGCGCTGCGCAAGAACAAGGAATGCGTCATCGCCATTCCCGGTGCGGACATGCTGGACACCGTGGTCGGCATCGGCACCTGCAGCGGCGCCGACACCGACAAGTTCGCGAAGTTCGGCCTCACGCCCGTGCCGGGCAAGCAGGTCAAGGCGCCGCTGATCAAGGAATGCCTGGCCAACATCGAGTGCCGCGTCGTGGCATCCTGAAGCGGCACAACATCGTCGTGCTGCAGGCACTGGCCGCGCACGTCAACCCGGCGCGCAAGGAACAGCGCACCCTGCACGCCGTGGGCGACGGCACGTTCATCGTCGATGGGCAGCGCATGGACCGGCGCAAGATGATGACCGCCAAGCTGCCGCCGGGGCTGTAGGGAAGCACTGCCGGTCACGCGCCGGGTAAACGACCCAAGCGGCCTGGCAAGCCCGGCAGCAGCCCAAAACCAACACGTTACCAAACCTTTACAAAACATCGGTCGCTTAGTGCCACTTTAGGGGACATACTATCTGGACCATGGAAGACTCCCGTGCAGTTTTCTTGTTTTCCGCCACTCTTGGTGCCGCCAAGCCTGCCCGATTGCAGCGTGCGCCAATTGTGCGCCACGGCGGATCCGGTCGTTCAACTCGTGGGCTTGTCGCTCATCCAATATCTTGGGAGATAGATCACATGCCTGTCGCTCGATATAGCTTCCAGCATCAGTGCGCGCATCCTGCAACCGGCCTGGGGTTCTCGGACTAGCCGCATGGCCACATACGTCCCGTTCACGCCAACCGGCGTAATCGCCAAGGCGCTGTTTAACTTCGATGCTTTTGGCATTGTCGGCTACAAATTGACCTGTACCGTAACCCTATTGGTACCCGATCGCGTTCGGAGGACGCCCTCTGGTGAGTCAACTTCGAATAGCGATAGCCATAAACAATGAATCATAAATAATGGCAACGCCCTCATCAAGTCCACGCCAATTAACTGGCGATAATTTCATCGATGCTGCCACCCATGGATACTCTTGGCAATTGGATGGCAGCCGAACGATTAATTGGGCATTAGCCAACGGTTTCTTTGGGGAATACTGGACATCGACCTCAACCGTCGTTTCCACGCTAAGTTCGGTATTCAATAACGTCTCTTACTACGCCAACGTACATTTCAATTACGTAGGCTACTTCAGCACCCCATCGACCGCTTACGCTGGCGGCTCTGATATCACGATTTCTCTCGGCGGCTCCGGAGTCTTCGGCAGTAATACTTCTATTTGGGCTGTTGGGTTGTTTCCGGACACGTCGAACAACACGTCTTACTACCAAGGCGCGCCAGGTGACATTTTTCTAAATATCAATAGCGCCGCCAACACCCTACCTAGTTACTTACCAGGCTCTGCAGGCTACGCCCTCGCAATACATGAAATCGGCCATACACTAGGCCTTAAACACCCCTTCGATGATGGCGGAACTGGGCACCCAACCTTAGCGAGTCTCGGACTCGACAGTCTCAACAAAGACTGGTTCACCGTCATGGCATACAACGACGACTACAACTATAACCAGCGCGCCTGGGATCCCGCCACGCCGATGGCTATGGATGTTTTGGCACTTCAATATCTCTATGGCCCGAATCTTCAAACAAATGCTACGAACACCACCTATACGCTGCCGATCAATAGCGGATACCAA
>CANIIN010000049.1 GCA_947467405.1 Betaproteobacteria bacterium
CGAGAGATCCTGGTAGAGCAGGGAGGGTGGCGGCGACGTGAATGAATTGCTGCGAATGTCGTGCCACAACTTGCGCAGGTAGCTGATATCACCGGCAAACTCCTCGTCCGAGGCCGTCTCGGCGGCCGTGCGGATGATGAATCCGCCCGCTTCGCCCGCGGGCAGCAGATTGGCGAGCTTGTCGCGCAGTTGCTGGCGCTCGGCTTCGTCTTCGATGCGCTGGGAAATGCCGATGTGCGGGTCTTGCGGCAGGTAAACGAGCAGCCGGCCGGCAATGGATATCTGGGTCGACAGACGCGCGCCCTTGGTGCCGATCGGATCCTTGATGACCTGGATCATGATGGACTGCCCTTCGGACAGGATGTGCTCGATCGGCTTCTGCTCGGCGCCGTTGGCGCGTTGTTCCCAGATGTCCGCCACATGCAGGAAGGCCGCGCGCTCCAGACCGATCTCGATGAAGGCGGACTGCATACCGGGCAGCACACGCACCACCCGACCCACGTAGACGTTGCCGACCAGACCGCGATTCTGCGAACGTTCGATGTGCAGTTCCTGCGGAACGCCTGCCGCCATGACGGCGACCCTCGTTTCCTGTGGGGTCACGTTGATCAGGATGTCTTCACTCATCTGCGGGTCCTGACGGCTTGCGCTTCAATCTGAAGTGGGGAATATGCAAGGGGGCGTGCCGCCTGGTTCGTACCACATGCCTGCGGGGTGACGTTGATCAGAATGTCTTCGCTCATGCCTCGTTGACCCCGCAGCCCTGTCGAAGAATGCGTTCCAGCAACATCGCGGTTTCGTAGAGCGGCAAGCCCATGATGCCCGTATAGCTGCCACGGATCTCGGGGATGAATGTTGCCGCATGTCCCTGTATTCCGTATGCCCCGGCCTTGTCGAACGGTTCTCCGGTGGCAACATAGGCGTCGATGTCCTGCGCGCTCAACTCCCTGAACCGGACCAGACTTTCGCTGACCGCCAGTTCAGCGCGCGTGCCTGATTGTATCGCCACCGCCGTCAGGACACGGTGTTCGGTTCCGGACAGTGTTGAAAGCATGCGCCTGGCGTCGTCGGCGTCTGCCGGCTTGCCATATATCACATCACCCAGGCAGACCGTGGTGTCCGCAGACAGAACAGGCATGGACGGCAGGCGACGTTCCGCGAGACGCTTCCATCCTGCCTGGGCCTTGAGCAGGCACACCCGTCGCACGTAATCATCCGGTCGCTCGCCCGCCAGGGGTGCTTCGTCAACGTCCGGTCCGCGATCGCGATGGTTCCTCAGCACCAGCATCTCGAAGCCGACACCGATCTGCCGCAGCAGTTCACGACGGCGCGGACTTTGGGAGGCGAGATAGACGCGTGTGCCGGACGGGATCATCGGTCTTCTTTCTGGTTGCTGACTGGTTGAGGGTGACATGGTTTGCATCATCTCAGAACGGGTGCCGATGCTTCGTGAAAAATGTATCGTCGCGGCGGCTATTCCCGGTGATAGGGATGATTCTGCAGGATCGTGACCGCCCGATAAATCTGTTCGGCCAGCAGTACGCGTGCCATACCATGTGGCAACGTCAGGCTGGACAGGCGCATCTGCATGTTGGCGCTGGTCTTCAGCGGGGTGGCCAGTCCGTCAGGGCCGCCGATGATGAACGCCAGATCTCGCCCACCTTCCAGTCGATCTCCCAGCCATCCGGATAGCGCGACACTGGTGAGGTCACGTCCGTGTTCGTCGAGAATGACGCGTTCGCAACCCTGGGGGATGGCTGCCTCGATGCGCGCGGCCTCGGCCGCCATCATCTGCGGTACGGTCTTGCCGGACGTGCGCGGTTCCGGTTTCACTTCGATCAGCGATACCCGGGCTGTTTTCGGCATGCGTCCGGCGTATTCGGCAAAACCGTCATTGATCCACTGTGGCAGACGCGTGCCGACTGCGACGACCAGAATCTTCATGGAATCAGCGCGATTGCGTCAGTGGCGAGGGTGTGCTCAGGCAGTTGCGCCGGCGGCCTTCTTGGCGGTCTTGCGCGGGGCGCGGGGCTTGGACACGCCCCACAGTTCCTCGAGGTTGTAGTGCGTGCGAATGGTCGGCTGCATGATGTGGACGATCACGTCTCCGGCGTCCACCAGCACCCACTCGTCACTGTGCTCGCCTTCAACGTGATGGACCGTCCCGCCGAGCTCGCGGACCTTGCCCTGCACGTGGTGCGACAGCGCGCGCAATTGCCGACCCGAGTCGGCGCTGGCAATGATCACACGCTCGAACATGGCGGTCAGGTGCGCGACATCAAAGGCGACGATGTCGTGTGCCTTGATGTCTTCCAAAGCAGAAACGACGGTCTTCTGCAGCTTGCGGATATCTTTCACGTGGGAACCTTCCGGTAGAGATGTCTGGTGTGGATGTATTCAAGAACGGGGTCGGGCAGCAGGTAGCGCGGGCTGCTGCCGGACGCGAGCAGATGGCGAATGGCCGTCGAGGAGATGTCCAGCGCAGCCATCGGAAAGCGGATGATCGTACCGGCCGGTTGCGCTCCGACGCTTTTGGCGGCACGCGAGGCATACTCCGCGGCCAGTTGCGATGTCAGGCGTGCAGTATCGATGACGTGGCCGGGTCTTTCGGCGACGGCAATGTGAGCCAGATCGAACAGGCGGCGCCAATCCTTCCAGGTTTCAAGTCCCAGAAACTGGTCGCCCCCGATGATCAGCACCAGAGGCGTTTCGGCGCCGGTATCGCGGCGGATGCGCGCCAGTGTGTTGACGGTGTAGGTCGGCTCAGTGCTGCGGAATTCTCCGTCGTCCAGGACGAAATCCGCATGGTTGACGAGTGCGGCGCGCAACATCGTCAGCCGGTCGGTCGAGTTTGCGACGGGCGCGCCGCGATGGCCGGGCTGCCCGGAAGGCACCCAGCGCACATGCTGGAGTGCGAGATATTCGCGAGCTTCTTCCGCCAGGCGCAGGTGTGCGTTGTGCACGGGATCGAAAGTCCCGCCGAAGATGCCGACTGCGGCGTGCGCTTTCAGGTGCGTACCTGTCCGTCGCCGAAGACGACGTATTTCTGCGAGGTCAGGCCTTCCAGTCCGACCGGACCACGGGCGTGCAGCTTGTCCGTGGAGATGCCGATTTCGGCTCCCAGCCCGTATTCGAAGCCGTCCGCGAAGCGCGTCGATGCGTTGACCATGACCGAGCTGGAATCCACTTCGCGCACGAAGCGGTCCGCGCGTGCACGGTCCTCGGTCACGATCGCGTCGGTATGTTGCGAGCCGTAGCGGGCGATATGGTCCATGGCTTCATCCATGTTCCTGACCACGCGCACCGACAATACCGGCGCCAGATACTCGGTGCCCCAGTCTTCCTCGGTGGCTCGTTCCATTTCCGGAACCAGCGCCCGTGACGCATCGTCGCCGCGCAACTCCACGCCCTTGCCGATGTAGATGCCGCCCAGCCGGGGCAGCACCTGAGCCGCGACGCCTTCGGCCACCAGCAGCGTCTCCATGGTGTTGCAGGTGCCGTAGCGCTGCGTCTTGGCGTTGTCCGCGATGCGGATGGCCTTTTCGATATCGGCGCGATCGTCGATGTACACATGGCACACGCCATCCAGATGCTTGATCATCGGGATGCGGGATTCAGACATGACGCGCTCGATCAGGCTCTTGCCGCCGCGCGGCACGATGATGTCCACATACTGGTTCATGGTGAGCAACTCACCCACTGCGGCGCGATCCGGCGTGGCGACCACCTGCACGGCGGCCTCCGGCAGGCCGGCCGTGCGCAGGCCTTCCTTGACGCAGTCGGCAATGGCGAGGTTGGAGTTCACGGACTCGGCGCCGCCGCGCAGGATGCAGGCATTGCCCGACTTGAGACACAGCGCCGCGGCGTCAGCGGTCACATTGGGCCGCGACTCATAGATGATGCCCACCACCCCCAGCGGCACGCGCATGCGGCCGACGCGGATTCCTGACGGTTGCTCGCGGACATCGCTGATCTGGCCAATCGGGTCGGGCAGGCTGGCCACCTGCTCCAACCCTTCGGCCATGGCTTCAATCGATTTGGGAGACAGCGTCAGCCGGTCGATGAAGGCGCTGTCCTTGCCGGACGAGCGGGCTGATTCCAGATCGCTCGCGTTGGCAGAGAGCAGTTTCGCGACGTCGCGGCGGATCGCGGCTGCCATCGCAGCAAGAGCCCGGTTCTTGAGGCCGGCGTCGGCGCGCGCAAGTTCGCGTGCGGCGGCACGCGCCGTCCGGCCCAAGTCGAGCATGTAGCTGTGGATGTCTGATACGGTGTTCACGGCAGGGATTTTACGCCTGACCGGGCCAAAACCGAATGTCGCGGCGCGAGGCACCACACAGGGGGATGATTCGGGCGCGGATTGTTCAGACGGTCGCGGTCAGCAATCCGGGCGGTATCCCGCCGTCAAAGGTCGTCAGTTCCGCCAGCAACCAGTCCGGATGCGCGGTGAAATCGTAGGTGAAATCGTCGTACTTGACACCCTCTTCGTAGATCCCCGGCTGGTGCGAATAGCATGCTCCCATCAGGCTGGTGGGCATGATGTGATGAATTGTCTCGACCGGGACACCTTGTTTGCGGGCCTCGCGTTCAGCCGCGGCTCCCCGGCGTCCGTAGGAGATCCATACCGCGCGTCGCAGGATCATGGCGGCTTCGAGCGTTTCCGGATCGAGATGCTTCCAGTCCGCCTTGCCGAACAGTTCACTGCCCGCATAGGGTTCGGGACCGGTGATGTAACGGTCTTTGACGTCCCATTCCAGAATCGATTGTCCGTCACGGCGCAGTTCCGGATGGGACGCCTTGTCCACGGCATCCGGAACGGTCAGGTCATACTGCCGCCGCCCGCCCCGCAGTCCGTGGGTCATGGCCAGGCGTGCGATGTCGAAAAGATGCGTGCATTGCTGGCGCGCATCGATGCCGCCATAACCTTCCGCCAACGGTCTGCCTTTCAACTCCAGCAGTTTCTGCACGGCTCCCGGGCAGGTGCTGCGCGGGATGCGCACGGTCTTGCCGGTAATGTCGCTGACGCGATGGCCGTCATGCGCGATATCCACGTACAGGTGATGGAAATCGTCTTCCAGCGCCGCGAAGGCACGCGTCGCATCGGCTTGTAGAACGATCCGGCGGCGATAAACGCCGGGCAGCCCTTGGCTGATCAGGAACGGGTTGTGCATGTTTCAGGCAGCCAGTTTGAGTCCGAGCTGCAGCAATTCGTCCCACGCATTGCCTTTGGCAACGCCTTTGGCGATGCGGTCGATGCGGGCGGCGTGGGCCAGACTGTCACGCAGCGTCGAACTGCGCAGCCGCTTTGCGGCACGGCCGACCAGCGACACACGCGGTTCGCCCCAGACGCGGTTTTCACGGCACAGATCGCTCAGATTGCGCCCCGATTCAAGGCCGCGTTGCACGCGCGCAATGGCGCGAATTTCCTCCGCCACGATCCAGACGATGCGCGGAGGCGCTTCACCTTCGGCCTGCAGGCCTTCCAGCATGCGCACCAGTCGTGGTCGGTCGCCGGCCAGCATGGCTTCGGTGAGCTTGCCCACGTCGAAGCGCGCCACGTTCAGTACCGCTTCGCGCACCGCCGCGAAGTCCAAAGGACCCTCCGGCAGCAGCAGGGCGAGTTTCTGGATTTCCTGATGTGCGGCGAGCAGGTTGCCTTCCACGCTGTCGGCCAGAAAGGTCAGGGTTTCGCGATCGGCGCGTTGCTTGTTGCGCAGCAGGCGCCCCGCAATCCATTCGGGCAGTTGGCCACGATCGAGCGCGTAGATTTCCACTGTGGTGCCGGCTTTGGCCAGTGCGCTGAACCAGGCTGACGATTGATCGCGCTTGGCGAGACGCGGCAGTGACACGATCGCAAGGTTATCAGGCGACAGATTGGCGCAGAACGCCGCAATGGCTTCGCTGCCCTGGGCACCGGGTTTCCCGGTCGGAATGCGCAGTTCGATGATCTTGCGGTCGCCGAACAGCGACATGCCCGCGCCCGCTGCGTGCAAGGCGCCCCAATCGAAGTAGCGGTCTACGGTCAGCACTTCGCGTTCGCTGAAATCCTGCGAGCGGGCCTTGGCACGAACCGCGTCCACGGCTTCCATGGACAGCAGCGGATCGTCGCCGTGCATCAGGTAGGCCGGAGAAAGCCCGCGCTGCAGGTGTCCCGCCAGTTGATCTGCCTTGACGGATCCGGCCATGTGTTCAGCGCTGCCGGATTTCCGTGGCCGGTGAACCCGGCGCCTGCGGAGAGACTGCGGTCGCCTCGGGTGCGCGTGCCGCGCCGAGCCGGCGCAGCACCTGCTGCACCATGTCGGTCTGCATGTCGCGATAGAGCAACGCCTCTTCCGACTCCTTCGCCAGCACCTGCGCATCGTTGAAGGACACTTCGCGCGTCAGCGTGATGTTGTTCAGCGGCAGGAACTCCAGGCCACGACCATCGACCACCCTGAATGCAACGGTCGAGCGCAACTGGTATTCCCGAACGCGGCCCGCGGAGTCCAGCGACAGGATGACCTTCTCGCGCGAGTCCTGTTGAAAGACGAGCCGCGCCTGGGCGTTCTCCGGCGTATTGACCAGTTTGGTCTGTGTGCCGGCGGCGATGTTGCGCTTCAATTCAACCGTCAGTGCCGAGCTCGTCGGCACGTAAAGCGTTTCAAAGGGCAGGATGGTCTGTCCGCGCAGCTGGAAGCCGCAACCGGACAGCAGCAGCGCGAACATCGCGATCAGAGTCAGCGAGAGGCTTTGCCGCGGCATGCCGTCGTTTGCACCGTTCGAAATGTTCACGCCTTCAACCCCGCTCAGAGCACTACGTTGACGAGTTTGCCCGGCACCACCACCACCTTCTTGGCCGGCTTGCCATCCAGCAGGCGGATGGTGGCCTCATGTGCCAAGGCCAGTTGTTCGACGGCTTGGCGGTCGGCGCCGGCCGGCGCGCGCAGCTTGCCGCGCAGTTTGCCGTTGACCTGCAGCACCAGTTCAATCTCGTCCTGAACCAACGCCGCTTCGACCGGTTCCGGCCAGCCGCCGTCGAGGATGTCCTCTCCGTAACCGAGCTTACTCCAGAGATGGTGGCATATGTGCGGTGTGATCGGCGACAGCACGCGCAGCAGGACACCAAGGCCTTCCGCGATCACTTCCGCGTGCAGGGTGGCGTCGCTGGCGGCGGCAGGACGTGCCGCGCCCTTCAGGGCATTGAGCATCTTCATGCAGGCCGACGCCACGGTATTGAACTGGAATCGGCCCAGGTCGTAGTTGGCCTGGCGCAGATTGAGGTGAATTTCGCGCCGCACCGCAGCCAGTGCATCAGGCAGCCTGGCCTCTGCCAGCTTGCGCGTTGCTGGCAGCGACGGCCGGATGTTCTGCTCGAAATCGACCGCGAAATTCCACAGCGACTTGAGGAAGCGCGCCGAACCGTCCACGCCCGCGTCCGACCACAGCAGGGTCATTTCGGGCGGGCTGGCGAACATCATGAAGAAGCGTGCCGTGTCGGCGCCGTACTCTTCCACCAGCGATTGCGGGTCGACGCCGTTGTTCTTGGACTTCGACATGGTGCCGATACCGGCCGATTCGACTGGCTTGCCGTCGGTGCGCAGCATGGCGCCGGTACGCTTGCCAGCCTCGTCGGTCTGCAGGTCGACGTCGATCGGGTTGAAGTACTTGATGCGACCCTCGCCTTCCTTGCGGAAGAAAATCTCGTTCAGCACCATGCCCTGGGTGAGCAGGTTCTTGAACGGCTCGTCGAATTTCAGCAGACCGAGGTCGCGCATGACCTTGGTCCAGAATCGCGAGTACAGCAGGTGCAGGATGGCGTGCTCGATGCCGCCGATGTACTGGTCCACGGGCAGCCAGGCGGAGACTCGGTCGTCGACCATGGCCTTGGTGTTGTCCGGGCAGGCATAGCGCAGGTAATACCAGGACGAATCCACGAAGGTGTCCATGGTGTCGGTCTCGCGCCGCGCCGGCTTGCCGCACTTCGGGCAACTGCAGTTCAGGAAGGCGGCGTTCTTGTTGAGCGGGTTGCCCGTGCCGTCCGGCACCAGGTCTTCGGGCAGCACCACCGGCAACTGGTCGTCGGGCACCGGCACCACGCCGCAGCTGTCACAATGAATGAGCGGGATCGGACAGCCCCAGTAGCGCTGGCGCGAGATGCCCCAGTCGCGCAGGCGCCAGGTGACCTGTTTTTCGCCGAGATTCTTCGTCTTGAGATCGGCGGCGATGGTGTCTACCGCCTGTGCGAAGTCGAGGCCGTCGTACTTGCCGGAGTTCACGCATTGGCCTTGATCGGCATACCAGGCTTGCCAGACGTCGGTTGAGTAGCTCTTTCCCTCGACATGGATCACCGGCTGGATGGCCAGACCGTATTTCTTGGCGAATGCGAAATCGCGTTCGTCATGGGCCGGAACGCCCATGACGGCGCCTTCACCGTAGGTCATCAGCACATAGTTGCCGACCCACACTTCCACTTTCGCGCCGGTCACCGGATGCGTCACGTAAAGGCCGGTCGGCATGCCGTTCTTTTCCTGCGCGGCCAGTTCGGCTTCCATCACCGCACCGCGCTTGCATTGGTCGACGAATGCGGCGAGCTTGGGATTGTTCTTTGCGGCATGCGCAGCCAGCGGGTGTTCCGCCGCGACGGCACAGAAAGTCACGCCCATCAGGGTGTCGGCGCGCGTCGTGAACACGCGCAGCACATGGTCCTTGCCATCCAGCTGGTAGGGAAAGCCCAGGTTCACGCCGTGGCTCTTGCCGATCCAGTTGGCCTGCATCGTCTTCACGCGTTCGGGCCAGCCGGGCAACTGGTCGAGGTCAGCCAGCAGCTCTTCGCTGTACTTGGTGATCCCGAAGTAATACATCGGGATCTCGCGCTTCTCGACCACGGCGCCGGTGCGCCAGCCGCGGCCGTCGATGACCTGTTCGTTGGCGAGCACGGTCTGATCGACCGGGTCCCAGTTCACGGTGCCGGTCTTCTTGTAGGCGATGCCCTTTTCCAGCATGCGCAGGAACAGCCACTGGTTCCAGCGGTAGTACTCGGGACGACAGGTGGCGATCTCGCGCTCCCAGTCGATGGCTAATCCCAGCGACTTGAGTTGCTTCTTCATATACGCGATGTTGTCGTAGGTCCACTTCGCCGGCGGCATGTTGTTGGCCATGGCAGCGTTCTCGGCCGGCAGTCCGAAGGCGTCCCAACCCATGGGCTGAAGGACGTCGTAGCCACGCATGCGGTGGTAGCGGGTGACCACATCGCCGATGGTATAGTTTCGCACGTGCCCCATGTGCAGCTTGCCCGACGGGTACGGGAACATCGACAGGCAGTAATACTTGGGCCGATCCTTGCCCGGTGTGTCGACGGCGCGAAAGACCTTGCCCTGATCCCAATGCGCCTGGGCATCACGTTCAATTCGCTCTGGTTGGTAGGCGTGGTCGAGGGATGACATGGTGGGCTGCGCTTCCGGAAGATCGCGACAAAAACGTGAATTATAACCGCTGGATAGGGCACTTCGGACCGTACAGTGGCGCATCCAGGCGGGCTTTCCCGTCGTACAAGCCATGACGGCCCACCAATTTTTCCCTTGCACGTCAGGAGAACCAGATGAATGCATTCGCCTCGATCCGTCGATCTTCATTACTCGCCGCGCTGGCCCTGTCGCTCGGCCTCGTGACGATCCCCGCTTTTGCCGCCAACAAGGCCAGCATCGTGGTCGAAGGCGTGCAGATGCCGGCTTGGGTTGAACGTGCCGGCGCGAGGCCTGAGCCGCTTGCGCCCGGCATGGAACTCAAGCCCGACGATCGCCTCACGACCGGCGCGGGTTCGCGCCTGCTGCTGCGCGCCAGCGATGGCAGCGCCATCAAGCTCGGTGAGAACGCCACCTACCGCCTCGACTCCCTCAGTCTGCGTCCGGGCAATATCTTTCAGGCGGCCATGAATGTGCTGGAGGGTGCATTCCGCTTCACCACCGATACCGTGGCCAAGAAGCGCCAGCGGCGTGACGTGAATATCCGCATCGCCACCGTGACCGCCGGCGTGCGCGGTACCGATCTGTGGGGGAAATCCGAATCTGAAAAGCAGATCGTCTGCCTGATTGAGGGCCGCATCGAAGTCACGCCGCAGAACGAGGCGTCCATTGCGATGGATCGGCCATTGCAGTTCTACGTTCGCGAGCGTGGGCAGTCGCAACCGATTGCAGCGGTGCCGGCCGAACAGTTGCGTCAATGGGCAGCCGAAACCGAAATCGAAGCGGGTCGTGGCGCGCTGCGCCGAGGGGGCAAGTGGAAGATCACCTTCGGCAGCGCGGACAGCCAGGCAGCCGCGCTGAAGTTGTACGACGACGTGCGCAAGGCCGGCTATCCAGTCTCCATCATGCCGGTTGTCGAGGGCGAGAAGCGTTCTTACGAAGTGCGACTGGCCAGCTTGACGTCGAAAGTGGAGGCCGACGCACTGGCTTCAAAGTTGAAGGGCAAGTTCGGCGAAGAAGATCTCAAGGTTTCAATGTAGTTAGGTATTCACTGAACAAGGGGGCAAGCCCCCTTGTATATGGCTCTTTTCGCATTAGTTAGGGA
>CANIIN010000050.1 GCA_947467405.1 Betaproteobacteria bacterium
CGCGGCATGGGGCCGGCAGGCCTTCAACATCGGTGGGCGATTCAAGTTCTGGGGCGGCCTGACGGTGGAGGCGGTCGGTGGCGGGCCGGGGCTGGTGCAGAACCTGACGGCTTCCGCGAAGAAGCACGGTATCGACATCTGGTATCACGCCCGCGCCATGGCGCTGCTGCACGACGACGACGGCATCCAGGGCGTGCGCGTGAAGCGTGACGGTCGGACTCTCGATGTCGCCGCGAAGGCCGTGGTGCTGGCCGCCGGCGGCTTCCAGGCCAATCCGGAATGGCGCACGCGTTACCTCGGGCCGGGCTGGGAACTGGCCAAGGTGCGCGGTACGCGCTTCAACACCGGCGATGGCATCCGCATGGCCCTGGATGCGGGCGCGGCGGCGGCCGGCAACTGGTCGGGCTGTCACGCTGTGGCCTGGGAACGCAACGCGCCGGAATTCGGCGACCTGGTGGTGGGCGACCAGTACCAGAAGCATTCCTATCCGTGGGGCATCTACCTCAACGCCGAGGGCAGGCGTTTTCTCGACGAGGGCGCCGACTTTCGCAACTACACCTATGCCAAGTACGGCCGCGTCATCCTGCAGCAGCCGGGGCAGTTTGCGTGGCAGGTGTTCGACGCCAAGGTGAAGTCGCAGTTGCGTGACGAATACCGCATCAAGCAGGTCACCAAAGTCGTGGCCAGTACGCTGGAAGAACTGGTGGCGAAACTGGATGACGTCAACGCCGCGGTGGCACTCGAAGAGATCAAGGCCTACAACGCGGCGGTGCGCAGCGACGTGCCGTTCAACCCCAACATCAAGGACGGCCGCCGCACCACCGGTCTCGCCATCAACAAATCCAACTGGGCCAACACCCTCGATACGCCGCCCTTCGAAGCCTATGCCGTGACCTGCGGCATCACCTTCTCGTTCGGCGGCCTGCGCATCAACACCGACGCGCAGGTGATGTCGTCCGACGGCGAGCCGATCGCCGGATTGTTTGCAGCCGGCGAACTGGTGGGCGGCATTTTCTGGTTCAACTATCCGGGCGGCTCGGGGCTGACCAATGGTGCGGTGTTTGGTCGGATAGCCGGGGCGTCGGCGGCGAAGGCGGCAAAGCCGGCTGGCTGATGTAGCTGTCTTGTTAATGATTTGAAAGTCCTCACAGCCCTTCGTCATCCCCGCGCAAGCGGGGATCCAGTGACTTTTCTGTCGTGACGACGACGCTGGATTCCCGCTTTCGCGGGAATGACAAACTATTGCCACATACATCTGGGAGCACTCAACTGATGCAGCACAATGCCTTGTAGAGCGCCATTTGGCGCGCTTCTACAAGCATTTCCCGGGGGGGCGAGCCAGCCTGCTTTGCATCACCATGAGCTCCATTTCCTCCCCCTGCGTAGCGGGGGGGAGGCCAGGAGGGGGGCGAATTGAACGGGCACTGTTCAGTTGGCCGTCGCATGCCCCCACCCTAACCCTCCCCCCGCGCTGTCGCGCAAGGGAGGGGACTTGGAAGTTGGCTCAATCCAACCGCTTGAAATCCCTCACCACATCCGCCCAGTGCTGCGGGTCCGGATGGCGATTGAGGTTGATGTTCACGCTGTCGGCGATGCCGTCCAGTCGCTCGCGCAGTTTGCGAGCAATGTCGTGGCGTTCACCGACCACGCAGATGCTGTTCAGCACGTCGTCGTCGATGAGGTCGGCCATCTGCTCCCAGCGCGCGGCGTTGTCGAATTGCTTGGACAGGCGGTTCAGTTCCACGTGCAGGTCGTCCCAGCCGTGATGCGCGAGCGTGGAGCGGTAGGCGGGCGTCGAGCCGTAGAAGGCCAGTTGCTCGCGCGCCGCGCGCTGGGCGGCAGCGAAGTCTTCCTCGGTATCGGCCGTGACCACCAGCGTGAGGGCCATGACCTCGATGTCGCGGCGCTGTCGTCCGGATTTCGCCAGGCCTTTTTCCAGCGCAGGCAGCGTCAGTTCCAGCAGACTCTGGCGGGTGTTGAAGCCATGGGCGATGAAGCCGTCGGCCGTCTCGCCGGCCACCGCGGTCATCAGCGGGCCGAAGCCGCCGACGAAAATCGGCGGCGGGCCAAAGGGATTCGGGCCCGGATCGAAGGCCGGGATCATCAGCGTGTGCTGGTAGAAGCGACCCTGGAAATCGAGCGGGCCCCTGCCTTCCCAGCAGTTCCAGATCGCCTTGATGGCCTGCACGATCTCGCGCATGCGTGCGGCCGGATGCGACCAGGTGGAACTGAAGCGCTTTTCGATATGCGGCTTGATCTGCGAGCCCAGGCCGAGCATGAAGCGTCCGCCGCTGATGACCTGCATGTCGTAGCCGAGGTTGGCCAGGTTCATGGGGTTGCGCGCAAAGGCCACGGCGATGCCGGTGCCCAGGCGCAAGGTGCGGGTGTGTTCGGCGGCCACCGCGAGCGCCAGGAATGGGTCGTGTTTCGACTCCAGCGCCAGACCGCCGTCGTAGCCGATGTCTTCCAGCTGCTTGTAGATGACACGCGCTTCGCGTGCATCGTCCAGTGCTGCGTTGGTGTGGATCTTCATGATGGTTTCATTGCTGTGTGAGTTGCACCGCGGGCCGATTGTCGCGGCGATGGCGTCTGACGATGGCGTCGCGTTCGCAACGAATGTAGCACGCTGCCCGCGAACGACGAGGCGGTATCGGGCGTGTCCTGCAAGCTCTTTCGACTGACGTTATGCTGTGCGCGCCCGGATCGGCTCACGCTTCCCGCTACGAATCGCGATGCGCCGTGCCGACGGCCATCGCGCGGAAGTGAATGAATGACCGCGTGGTACCGGGCGTGTGAATTCCCCGATTGAAAATCATTGAACGGAGCAGGCATGTCTGACCAGGATACCGATTGGCTGAACGCAAAGATCACCGATGAGGCGTTGGCCTTCATGAAGGCGCATATCGGCATCCGGCGCAAGGTGCGGCCGTGGAATTCGCTGGTCACCGAAGACACCATCTGGCATTTCGCGCAGGGCACCGGCGACGACAATCCGTTGTGGTGGGACAAGGCCTATGCCGAGAAGGCCACCGGCCGCATGGCGGCGCCGCCGACCTATCTGTACAGCGCCTACAGCGGCGGACGTTACCTCGATGACAAGGTGCCGTCCGGCGTGGACATGTTCCTGCCCGGCGTGTTCGGCCTGTGGGCGTCCGAGAAGTGGCACTGGGAGCGTCCCGCGGTGCTGGGCGACAAGATCGTGTCGTACATGGAACTGGCCGACGCCAAGCTGCACGAGACCGGCAAGTTCGGCGGCCGCTCGGTGAGCCACGTCGAGCGCACTACCTTCCATGTCGGTGAGGACGGCCCGCAGATCGGCGAGGTGCGGCGCACGTTAAAGCGCATCGAGCGCGCCGGCGCCCGCGAGCGCAATGCCTTTGCCGACTGGAAACCGGCGCGCTACACCGCTGCCGACCGCGAACAGTTCGACAAGGAATACGAGGCCGAGACCGCGCAGCGCCGCGGCGCCGAGCCGCGCTACATCGAGGACGTGAAGGCGGGCGATTCGCTGGGCCGGCTGTTGAAGGGCCCGCTCACCATCACCAACATGGTGGGCTGGCTGCTGGGCTGGGGGTCGCCGATGTGCCAGACCAACCGCATCGCGCACAAATTCCTGAAAGCCACGCCGGGCATGCGTTATCACAACCCGGAGACCGGCATCGATGACACGCTGGAAGGCGCGCACTGGGACCCGTACCTGGCGCAGATGAGCGGCGTGCCCGAGGGTTATGACTTCGGCGCGCAGCGCATCAGCTGGCTGTGCCACCTGCTCACCGACTGGGGCGGCGACGCGGCCTTCGTCTCCGATCTCGACGCGCGCATCCTGCGACCGAATTTCCTGGGCGATACGCAGCGCATCAGCGGGCAGGTCACCACGGTGCAGCCCGGCAACAATGAAGGCGCTGCGCTGTGCGAACTGAAGGCGGTGAACCAGGATGGCCTGACCACCGCCGTCGCCACGGCGCGGGTGGTCCTGCCCAGCCGCGCGCGCTGATCGATCGCGAGGATCGACCTCCCATGCCAGTTGCCAGTCACGAAGCCGGCGGCCAGACCATCTGGTCGCTGCTGGAGCAAAGCATTGCGCGGTGGCCGGACACCAAACTGGTGTTCAGCACCTCGGGAGAAGAACACGTGCGCAGCTTTGCCGAACTGCGTGCCGATGCCCTGCGCCTCGCGGAGGGGCTGCGTCGTCGCGGCTTGAAGCAGGGCGACATCGTGGTGGTGCAGTTGCCGCACTGCCCGGAGAATCTGGTCACCTTCCTCGCCTGCATGGCGGCCGGCCTGGTGTTCGTGCCGGTGGTGCACAACTACGGTCCGGCGGAGATCGGTTTCATGCTGCGCCAGACCGGCGCCAAGTTGCTGATCATGCCGGCCCGCTGGCACAACTTCGATTACCCGGCGCGCGCCCGTGCGTTGGCGGAAATCGACACGCTGCAGTGCATCGCCTTTACCGGCGAGGCCGTGCCGGCAGTCGACAAGGCCCTGGCGTGGTCGTCGTTGCTCGCCGATCAGCCGCTGTCGGACGTGGCCGCCGTGGACCTGCGTTCGCCGTGCATGATCATCTACACCTCGGGCACGACCTCGGTGCCCAAGGGCGCCATGCACTGCCATGCGTCGCTGATCGCCGAAGCGGAGCAGACCAGTTGCTACATCGACATGCTGACGCACAAGACCATGCTGCAGTCGGCGCCGGCCGGGCACATCGGCCCGATCTCGTCGATCCTGCGGCAGATGATTTTCGGTTTCGACATCGTGTACCTGGATCGCTGGGAAACCGAGGTCGGTGTGGATCTCATCCGCCGTTACGACATCGGCTGGAGCATCGGCGTGCCGATCTACCTGAACGCGGTGCTGCCGGCGAAGAAGGCCGGCACGCTGCCGAGCTTCGACACCTTCATGGTGGGCGGCACCAACGTGCCGCCGGCGCTGGTGGAGGAGGCGGACCGCGCCGGCATCCGCGCCAGCCGTTCCTACGGCAGCACCGAGCATCCCACCGTGACGCAGGGCAAGCCGGTGGAGCCGCTGGCCAAGCGCGCCCGCACCGACGGTTCGCTGATGCCGGGTTGCGGCGTCCGCCTGCTCGATGACGACGATCGTGATGTGGCGCAGGGCGAGCCGGGCGAGATCGTGACCTCGGGCGGCGAACTGTTTCTCGGTTACTTTGATGCATCGCTCAATGCGACGGCGTTCACTGCGGACGGCTGGTACCGCACCGGCGACATCGGCGTGATGGACGAGGACGGTTTCCTGAAAGTGGTGGATCGCAAGAAGGACATCATCATCCGCGGCGGCGAGAACATCTCCTCCAAGGAGGTCGAGGACGCGCTGGCGCATCACCCCGCGGTGCTGGAAGCGGCGGCGGTGGGTTGGCCGGACGAACGCATGGGCGAGAAGGTCGGCGCCTTCGTGCGGCTGCGCGAGGGCGCGCACATCGACATGGCGGAAGTGCAGCGGCACTTCAAGGACATTGGCATGGCAAGGATCAAGACGCCGGAGCATCTGGTGGTGGTGGACGAGTTTCCACGCAATCCGTCGGGCAAGATTCTCAAGACGGAATTGCGCGCGAGGGCTCGCGCCGCGGGCGCTTGAAGGCTTCGACGGCAATGACCATGACCAAGACCATGGCAATCGGCAGTTCGGCGTAACATCGACTCTGGAAGGTATGAACAACATGGGCTACATGAACGACATGAACAGCAACACGACAACGCATCGACAAAACATCGGCCGTCGCATCGCAGCGGCCATCGGCCTGCTGTGCGCGGCAGCGTATCTGCCTTCCGCCATGGGGCAGGCCTATCCTTCCAGGCCGCTGACCTTTGTCTATCCTTATCCGGCCGGCTCGTCGTCGGATACCGCCTGGCGCACCATCTCGCAGGACCTGTCGAAGAAGCTCGGCCAGCCGGTGATCCATGAAAACAAGGTGGGCGCCGGCGGGCGCGTCGGGCTGGACTTCGTCATCAAGTCCGCGCCGGACGGCTACACCCTCGGCATGATCAACAACGTGCTGTCGGTGTGGCAGCCGTTGATGGACCCCAGGTTCAACATCGAGCCCGGCAAGGACTACACGCCCATCGTGCACGCCATCGAGACGCCGCTGATGCTGGCGGCGAAGATCAATGCGCCGTTCCGCGACCTGAAGTCGCTGATCGCTTACGCCAAGGCCAACCCCGGCAAGCTGAACGCCGGTTCGAGCGGCCCGGGATCGGGTGCGCACCTTGGCCTTGCGTTGCTCAACTATCAGGCCGGCATCGATGTCACGCACGTGCCTTATAAGGGCGCGGCGCCTGCGCTGACGTCGCTGCTGGCCGGCGAGACCGACCTGTTCTTCGCCGATGCCGGCGCCAAGCCGCACATTGATGCCGGCAAGCTGATGGCCATCGCCGTCGGCAGCGGGCAGCGCTGGAGCCTCGTGCCGGGCGTGCCGACGCTGGACGAAGCGGGTTTGCCCGGTTTTCGCAATACTTCGTGGACATCGGTCGGTGGCCCCGCGGGCATTCCGGCCGATGTCGTGTCGCGGTTGAACCGCGCATTCAATGACGTGCTGACGACCCCCGAGGTGCGCACCAAGCTTGAAGCGGCCGGTTGGGCCATCAAGGGCGGGACGCAGCAGGAATTCATCGCCGTGATTCGCGGCGATACCGAGTTGTACCGGCCGGTGATCCGGGCGGCGAACATCAAGCTGGATCAGTGATGAACACGGCGCAGACTGCTTTACTGCGCCTGTGGGAGGCGTTGCAATGCTCAACCTTGGAATGGAATTGATATGACCGCTGTCACACCCAAAGCGCTTGCCGGAGTTCGTGTTCTCGATCTGTCCCGCATCCTCGCCGGCCCGACCGCCGCGCAGATGCTGGGCGACTTCGGCGCCGAAGTCATCAAGGTGGAAAAGCCCGGCGCCGGCGACGATTCGCGCCGCCTCGGCGGCCCGGCGCTGAAGACCAAGGACGGCAAGCCGTCCGAATTCTCGCCCATGTACACCTGCTCGAACCGCAACAAGAAGGGCATCGCCATCGACATCGCGCACCCTGAAGGCCAGGAACTGGTGCGCCAGCTCGCGGCCTGGGCCGACGTGCTGATCGAAAACTACAAGGCCGGTGACCTGAAGCGCTACGGCCTGGATTACGAGAGCCTGCGCAAGGTGAATCGCAAGCTGGTGTACTGCTCCATCACCGGTTTCGGTCAGACCGGACCTTACGCGGCGCGTGCCGGCTACGACCCGATCTTCCAGGCCATGGGCGGCCTGATGAGCGTGTCCGGGCATCCGGACGGCGTGCCGGGCGGCGGCGTGATGCGCGTCGGTGTGCCGATCGCCGACTTCATCTGCGGCATCTACGCCTACGGCGCCATCCTCACCGCGCTGCACTACCGCGACCAGACCTCGGGCGAAGGCCAGCACATCGACCTCGCGCTGCTCGACACCACCATCTCCGCCACCACCGTGGCCATGACCAATTACCTCGGCAACGGTGTGCTGCCGCAGCGTGTCGGCAACAGCGCGCCGACCAGCTCGCCCTCCGGCGTATACCCCTGCGCGGACGGGGAAGTGCTGATTTCCTCGCCGACCAACGATGTGTTCCGGCGCATGTGCGTTGCGCTCGGCCACGGCAAACTGGCTGACGACCCGCGCTACGCCACCAACCAGCTGCGCGTGGACAACCGCGTGGAACTGATGCGCAAGATGGAGGAAATCTTCGCACCGCGCAAGCGCGTCGAACTGATGGAGCTGATGGAGGCGAACACCGTTCCCTGCGCGCCGATCTACGCCATGGACGATGTGTTCAATGACCCGCAGGTGAAGCACCGCGTCAACTCCGTCGAGGTGCCGCATCCCACGGTGAAGAAGATGGCCTTCGGTACCAACCCCATCCACATGTCGGAGACGCCACCGTCTGACTACACCGCACCGCCCGCGGTCGGCGAGCACACCATGCACGTGCTGACCAACATCCTCAAGCTGGACGCGGAGCGCATCGACGAGTTGCGCGGCAAGAAGGTCGTGTAGTCGATACACCCGAAGGATGGGGCGGCCCCGTCGCCGCCCTGATGGTTGCGCGGGTCGCCTCGCGCGACGAGGTGTAACAGGACCTGCTGCAACGAGTGCCCGCGCCCCGAATCCACCAATCATTCCTTGACCGAATATGCCAACCAACCTGCCGCCAGACGTTGCCAATCATCCCCTCACCAAGGCGTACGAGGCCTGCTCGGACAAGCCGCTGACGCTCGGTGCGCTGCTGCACGACGTCGCTGCGCGCTACGCCGGCAACCAGGTGCTGGCGTTCCGTGGTCAGGCCATCACCTATAGGGAACTGCTGGCGCAGGCCCGCGCCACCGCCAAGGCGCTCATTGCCGGCGGTTGCGGCAAGGGCACGCGGGTGGGCATCCTGATGTCCAGTCGGCCCGAGTATTTCGCCGCCGTGTACGGCGTGGCCATGGCTGGCGGCATTGTGGTGCCGCTGCACTCCGTGGCCACGGCGAATGATCGCGAGTTCATGCTCCAGCACAGCGATTGCGCGATCTTGCTCATGCAGGCTGCACTGGCCCGGCATGACTGGCTGGGCGAGTTTCTGGAACGGCATGCCGAAGTCAAGCAACAAACCAATGGCCAGTTGCGTCTGGCCGCGCTGCCCTGGCTACGTCGCGTGGTATGCCTCGATGATGATCGTGGCGTGGCCGGCGTGCAGTCCTGGCAGGCATTCATTGATGCCGGCGCATCGGTCAGCGATGCGTTGCTCGATGCGGTGGCCGCGCAGGTGCATCCGTCCGACGATGCGGTCATCATCTACACCTCCGGTTCCACCGGCAGCCCCAAGGGCGTGCTGCATCGCCATCGCGCCGCCTGCCTGCAGCAATGGCGCGCCCCCATCATCTACGGCATGGCCGAGGACGAGCGCATCTGGAGCGTCAATCCGTTCTTCTGGTCGGCGGGGTTCTCGTTTTTCATGGGCGCCATCACCTCGGGCGGATGCCTGGTGCTGCAGGAGCATTTCGAAGCAGGCGAGACGCTGGAGTTGCTGGAGCGCGAACGCGTCACCATGCTGGCCAGCGCGGTTGCGACGCTGGCGCCGTTGTGCGATCACCCCGACGTCACGCGCCGCAACCTGTCTGCCGTCCGGCACCTGCCGACCAACGCCGGCCTGCGCCGCTTCCTGAACGTCGAGGAAAAGAAGTGGGGGCCGACGGTCGCCTACGGCCTGACCGAAACCTTCGCCAGTGCGACCTACGTCATTCCCGACGAAGCCGACCCGCTGACCGATCCGGGCGGCTATCCCATGCCGGGCATGCGTTTTCGCGTCGTCGAGCCGGCCACCGGCAAGACGCTCGGGCCGAACGAGAAGGGCGAGATCGCCGCCACCGGCATGCAGCTCATGCGCACCTATTACAAGAAGAGCCCGGAAGAATGCTTCGATGCGGAAGGCTATGTGCGCACCGGCGACGAGGGCTACATCGACGACCGCGGCCGCGTTCATTACACCGCTCGGCTTTCCAACATGATCAAGACCAAGGGCGCCAACGTCTCGCCCATGGAGATCGAGGAAGTGCTGAGCCGCTGGGGTCGCATCAAGCTGCCCTGCGTGGTCGGCATCCCCAGCGAGGTGCGCGGCGAGGACGTGGTGGCCTGCATCGTCAAGCGCGATGACCTCGACGTCACCGCGGACGAGGTGATGACCTACCTGCGCAAGGAACTGGCTTCCTACAAGGTGCCGCGCCATGTCGTGTTCATGAAGCAGGAAGACATTCCCATGACCGGCTCCAACAAGCCGCGCCTGGGCGACATGCGCAAGATCGCGGCCGGCCTCATCGCCGCCAAGTAGCGCAACCGCTTTTGGCTGCACAGGCATCCATTTGCACAAGGAACAAACGCCATGAGTCCGTTGTCCCGTCAGTTGCAGCACGTCTGGTCGCTCGATCCGGCGGCCACCGCCATCGAATTCAAGGGCGAGAAATACCTGTGGAGCGATTTGAAGGGCCTGGCGCTGAAACTCGACCAGCTGCTGACGTCACAGGGGTTGGGCGAGGGCGCGGCCATCGGCATTTTCCTGCGCAACCGGCCCGGCATCGTGGCCACCATCGTCGGCGTGCTGGCCACTGGTCGCGCCATCGTGTCCATCAACCCTCACTACCCGCCGGAGACGCTGGCTGGCGAAGTGCGCGACCTCAACGTGGCGGTGCTGGTCGGTGACGAGTCGGACTGGAAATCCGATCTGATTCGCGCCGAAGCGGCCAAGACCGGCACCATGGGTATCAGCATCCGTGCCGACGGCAAGGAGCTCACACTGCTGCCCGGCCTGGAGAAGGTCGGACCCGGCACGCACCACACCATTCCCGAAGGCATCGCGCTGGAGATTCTCACCAGCGGCACCACCGGCAAGCCCAAGCGCATCCAGGCGCGTTACCGCGCGCTGGCCGACGCGGTGCTGCCGCCCGGCGCGGCCGACGGCGTGCTGCCCGAGACGCTCAAGCCCGGCGTGGCCATGATGGCCAATCCGCTGGTGCACGTGAGCGGCATCTTC
>CANIIN010000051.1 GCA_947467405.1 Betaproteobacteria bacterium
CAGCAGGAATGAAATTGTTGGCCTCGAGGAAGTAGCCGCCGACTTCAGGCGCGAAGAACACGATGATCGCGAACACGAACAGGAACACAGCCGCACCGAAAGCATCCTTGACCGTGTAGTAGGGATGGAACGGGATGCCGTCCACCGGCTTGCCCTTGGCGTCGAGGTTGTTCTTGATTTCGATGCCATCCGGATTGTTGGAACCCACTTCATGCAGCGCCAGAATGTGCGCGGCAACCAGACCAAGCAGCACCAGCGGCAACGCGATGACGTGGAAGGCGAAGAAGCGGTTCAGCGTGGCGTCCGATATGACGTAGTCGCCGCGAATCCACTCGGACAGGTCCGGCCCGATGAACGGAACGGTGCCGAACAGATTGACGATCACCTGGGCACCCCAGAAGGACATCTGGCCCCACGGCAGCAGGTACCCGAAGAAGGCTTCTCCCATCAGGCACAGATAGATCAGCACGCCAAAGATCCACAGCAGTTCACGCGGCTTGCGGTGCGAACCGTACAGCAGCGCGCGGAACATGTGCAGGTAGACCACGAGGAAGAACAACGAGGCGCCGGTGGAGTGCATGTACCGCACCAGCCAGCCGAACGACACTTCCCGCATGATGTACTCAACCGAGGCGAACGCCTGAGCGGCATCGGGTTTGTAGTGCATGGTCAGGAAAATGCCGGTCGCGATCTGCATGACCAGCACCAGCAGCGCGAGGCTGCCCATGTAGTACCAGAAGTTGAAATTCTTCGGCGCGTAGTACTCGGACAGGTGCGAGCGCCAGGTTTCCATCAGCGGAAAACGGGCGTCAACCCATGTCAGCAGCCCGTTGAAGGGACCTGCGGTCGTGACCGGCTCTTTTGGAGTGGCAGCCATTGCTACGCTCCCTTCTTGTCGTCGCCGATCAGAATCTTGGTTTCTGATAGGTAGGTGTATGGGGGAACCTGGAGATTGATTGGTGCAGGGGCACCCTTGTAGACGCGCCCGGCGTAGTCGAACTTCGATCCGTGGCATGGGCAGTAGAACCCACCAGCCCAGTCAGCGCCCATTTCACCCGAACCACCAGCCTTGATCTGCGGGGAACAACCGAGATGGGTGCATACACCGACGAGCACGGCAAACTCATCCTTGATGGCACGGAACTCGTTGGTGGCGTAATCGGGCTGCTGCGGCACTTCCGATTTCGGATCAGTGACGTTGGCGGCGCTCTTGGTGATCGATTCCAGCATTTCCTTGGTCCGGCGGACGATCCAGACCGGCTTGCCGCGCCACTCGATGATCTGCATTTCACCGGGAGCAAGGGCGCTGATATCGGCTTCCACCGGTGCGCCCATCGCCTTGGCTTTCTCGGATGGCAGCATCATCGCCACGAAAGGTACCGCTGCCGCGACGCCCGCACAGGCGCCCGCTGCGGCGGTCACGGCCACGATCTTGCGCCGCCCGCTGTTAATTTGTTCGCTCATCTGGATACCTTGAAAAAGTGATCGGGACAAGAAGCGTAGAGAATTGCCGGAGCAATACCGGCGCTACCGCCAAAACCCGACAAGTATAGCCGAAGGACACCCTTTAAGCCAAGTTTTTCATCATAAGAGCATGATTATTATTGAATTTTTTGGCACGAACCCATTTCGCGGGTACCCCGGCTGCAGGGTCGCTACAATGTTGCGCATACCGCTATGTCGCGGAAAAATCGGCACTATTCCATTCATGGCCGGTCGTTATCCGAAGCCAAATGACAGCAGGGAGATGCGTCCCTGGATGCTCTGGAAAGCAACAATTGTCCCCTCGTAACCTGTGGTTTATCTTTGCGCAGACCGTCACGGTTGCGGTCGCCATACTTTTTGTCGTTTCAACGTTCAGGCCCGAGTGGTTGGCCGGCATCGGCCGAGGGGGCGGCGAAACCCAGGTCGTTGCCGTGCGCGAAGCGGGACCATCCCCTGCGTCACCAGCACGACCCAACTCATACAACGAAGCCGTGCGGCGCGCCGTGCCGGCGGTCGTCAATATCTATGCCGCGAAGGAGTCGCGCGGCGGCAGGCATCCGCTCCTCAATGACCCGTTGTTCAAGCAGTTCTTCGGGGAAAACCTCAACGAGCCACAGCGTTCCCAGGGTCTTGGGTCAGGCGTGATTGTCAGCGACAAGGGCTACATCCTGACAAACCAGCATGTGGTTGAAGCCGCCGACGTAATCGAGGTGGCGCTCTCCAATGGCCGCAGATTGAAGGCGCGCGCCGTGGGGTCCGACCCGGACACGGACCTTGCCGTCCTGAAGGTTGATGCGGCGGACCTTCCAGCCATCACGTTTGGCGATGACGCCGGCTTGAAATTGGGCGATGTGGTGCTGGCCATCGGCAATCCGTTCGGAATTGGCCAGACTGTCACCATGGGCATCGTCAGCGGACTGGGTCGCACCCCGGGAATCAATACCTTCGAGAATTTCATCCAGACCGACGCCGCGATCAATCCGGGAAACTCCGGCGGCGCCCTGGTTGATGCCAACGGCAACCTGGTCGGCATCAATACGGCCATCTACTCTCGCAGCGGCGGGTCGTTGGGAATCGGATTCGCGATTCCGGCGTCGAGCGCGAAGCAGGTGCTGGAATCGATCATCAGCAACGGTTCCGTCAGTCGCGGGTGGATCGGCGTCGAACCCACGGAGGTCACTTCCGAAATCGCGGAATCCCTGAAGTTGCCTCCTGGTGCCGGCATCCTGATTGCCGGTGTCGTGCGCGGCGGGCCGGCCGACGCTGCGGGCATCAAGCCGGGCGACGTGCTGATGGCCATTGCCGGCAAACCGCTGAGCGACCCGACGTCAATGCGCAATCTGGTTGCCGGACTGGCGCCAGGCAGCAACGCGACCGCCCTGCTCAAACGCAATCAGCAGAATGTCGAAATCAGGATCGAAATCGGCAAGCGACCGCGAAGCACTGCGCGCCGCTAGAGACCTTCCACGGGAATGCTATGCAGAAGGCGGGGCGTCCCCGCCTGCTCGAGCTTCGCTCGTCGCCTCAGCCGGCGGCACACTGACGAACCGCGCCAGAAACAACCCGACTTCATAAAGCAGGCACAGCGGTATCGCCAGCATCAATTGGGACAGTACATCCGGCGGCGTGAAGACGGCCCCCACCACAAACGATCCGACAATGACATAGGGACGGATTTCCTTCAGCTTGCTGATCGACACGATACCCACTCGCACCAGCACGATGACGATCACAGGCACTTCGAAGGTGATTCCGAAAGCAACAAAGGTTGTCAGCGCAAATGACAGGTATTTCTCGATATCGGTCATCCATGCAACCCCCTCGGGGGCAATGGACGCCATGAACTTGAACACCACGGGGAAAACCAGAAAATAGGCAAAGGACATGCCGACGATGAACAGTACGGTACTGGCGATGATCAATGGCAGGACAAGCTTCTTCTCATGCGCATACAGTCCCGGCGCCACAAATGCCCAAGCCTGATAGAGAACATAGGGCAGCGCGATGATGAAGGCCACCAGAAGGGATACCTTCATGGGCACCAGGAATACGCCGACGACATCGGTGGCGATCATCTGCCCCCCCTTCGGCAGGGCTTCAAGCAGCGGGCGCGCCAGAATGGAATAGAGATCCTTGGACCAGGGGAATACGCATAGAAAGGCGACCAGCACCGACAAAATTGCTCTCAGCAACCTGTCGCGCAGTTCAACCAGATGCGAAATGAAACTTTCTTCAGTGGCCACTGGATTGGCGCTCAGGTTGTCGATTTGGAAGGGGCCGAAGGCTCGACCGGCGCATGGATAGAACCCTCTTCCAAATGCGCCGACTCCGTGCCTGCGGAGGTCAGTGCCACCGGCTCGATAGAGGTCGACGCTAGCGGTTCGATCTGAGCCACCTCATCGGATTGGGTGATGCTGACGGCAGACTCCACGTCGGACTTGGCTTCGTCGACTCCGCTGCGAATGGTGTTTTCCACGCCCTGAGCAACATCCTGAAACTGATCCTTGAATTTCCGCAACTCATCCAGTTCGATTTCGCGATTGATGTCCGCCTTCACATCGTTCACGTAACGCTGCATTCTGCCGAACAGGTGACCGAGCGTACGGGCGACACGCGGCAGGCGTTCCGGCCCAATGACGACCAGAGCCACCACGGCAATGACCATCATTTCCGAAAGGCCGACATCAAACATGAATTTCTCGCACGAATGTGCTGTTGAACGACGTGCAGCCTGCATTCAAGCAGGCGCGCTTCGCAAGGCGCTGGCGCTCAGCTCTTGGTTTTTTCCTCGACCTTGGCGTCGATGGTATGTCCGCCCTGATGCGCACCGGCATCCGCTGACGATTCCTTTATCCCGTCCTTGAAGCCACGGACCGCCCCGCCAAGGTCACTGCCGATATTGCGCAGTTTCTTGGTGCCGAACACCAAAAGAACGATGACCAGAACGATAATCCAGTGCCAGATACTTAGGGATCCCATGTCAACCTCGTGTCAGCATTGCCGGCAATCGTACCGGACCGCCAATGATATGAAGGTGCAGATGATACACCTCCTGCCCCCCGATACGACCAGTATTGATGATGGTACGGAAGCCGTCGGCACTACCCAATTCCCGCGCCAGACGTGGCGCGAGAACGAGCATCTTGCCGAGCAGGGGTTCGTGAGTCGAATCGCTATCCGCGAGCGTCGCCAGGTGCAGTTTCGGGATGAGCAGCACGTGCAGGGGAGCCACAGGATCGATGTCGTGGAAGGCGAGCACGTCGTCGTCCTCAAAGACCTTGTTGGACGAAATCTGCCCACGAACGATCTTGCAGAAGAGGCAGTTGTCAGGGCCGTGGTCGGCGCTCATTTTCCGCCCCGCTTGTCCGTGGTCCCACCGCGCGCAGCCTTTTCGTCGATGCCCGAAATACCCTCACGACGCCGCAATTCCATGAGCACATCGGAGGGCTTCAGGCCATAGTGGGCCAGCATGATCAGGCAGTGAAACCACAGGTCGGCCGTTTCATTGACGATCTTGAGGCGTTCGCCATCCTTGCCTGCCATGACGGTCTCGGTTGCCTCTTCCCCGATCTTCTTGAGAATGGCATCTTCGCCCTTCGCAAGCAGATAAGAGACGTAAGAAGAAGATGGATCCGCCCCCTTGCGCCCCTCGATCACCGCCGCCAACCTGTCCAGAATGTCGTTCATTTCCTGTAGATCTCTTCCGGGTTCCTGATAACACCCTCGGTGATTTCCCAGCGCTCACCCTTCAGTGTGCGGAAAAAACAATTGTGCCGCCCGGTATGGCAGGCTATTCCACCAACCTGATCGACAACGAGGAGCACGGCATCCTCGTCGCAATCGAGTCTGATTTCAGCAACCTTCTGAACGTGTCCGGACTCCTCGCCCTTGCGCCACAACCGCTTGCGGGACCGTGACCAGTAAACTGCCTCGCCAGTTCGCACCGTCAATTCGAGTGCTTCCCTGTTCATCCAGGCAAACATCAGCACCTTTCCGCTGCCGAACTCCTGGGCAATGACAGGCACCAGTCCATCACCGTTCCAGTTGACTTCATCCAACCAATTCATGAATTCCCTTGCCGGATTGGTAATACCGCATTCCAGCCGCAACCGGACTCGCCGTCCATTACAGCCTGACTTCAATGCCTCGGGCCGCCATCAGCTCCTTGGCCTCTTTGACAGTATGCTCCCCGAAGTGGAAAATGCTTGCCGCCAGAACGGCATCCGCGCCGCCCTCGACGACGCCCTGGGCGAGATGCTCCAGCGTTCCGACGCCGCCGCTGGCAATGACCGGCACATCAATCGCATCGACCACGGCCCTGGTCAGACGAAGATCGAACCCCTCTCGGGTTCCATCTCTATCCATGCTGGTGAGCAGGATTTCTCCAGCGCCGAGCGACTCCATGCGACGCGCCCACTCCACGGCATCAATGCCGGTGCGATTGCGGCCACCGTGGGTAAAGACCTCCCAACGAGGGGCCGTTGTCAGATCGCCAGGATGGACCATCTTTGCATCGATCGCGACAACGATGCATTGCGCACCGTAGCGCGCCGATGCGTCGGCAACGAGCTGGGGATTCTGTACCGCCGCCGTATTGATTGACACCTTGTCCGCTCCGGCATTGAGCAGCCGCCGTACGTCCTCGACCTTTCTGACTCCACCGCCCACCGTCAGCGGAATAAAGACCTGGGACGCAACCTCTTCGATCACATGCAAGATGAGGTCACGGTCATCGGAACTGGCCGTGATATCCAGAAAGGTCAACTCATCAGCACGCTGATCGTCATATCGCTTGGCAATCTCGACCGGATCGCCTGCGTCACGCAGCGAAACAAAGTTGACGCCCTTGACCACCCTGCCGCTGGTGACGTCGAGACAGGGAATTATCCGCTTGGCTAGCATCGTGGTGGCAGGCCGACCGAGCCCACCCGTCAGCTCCCGCCTTGTGCAGAGAATTTCTCTGCAGCGGCCAGGGCAGCCTTGAAATCCAGGGTGCCCTTGTAGATGGACGTCCCGGCGATGACGCCGCTGATGCCTTCCGACTCCACCTTGCAGAGGGCTTCCACGTCGGCAAGCCCCGTCAGTCCGCCGCTGGCAATCACCGGAATGCGCAGCACACGCGCCAGCTTGACCGTCGAGTCAATATTGATCCCTGACAGCATGCCGTCGCGCCCGATGTCGGTGTAGATCACAGCTTCGACGCCGTAGTCCTGAAACTTCAACGCCAGGTCCGTGACGTCATGGCCAGTCATCTTGGACCAACCCTCCACCGCAACCTTGCCGTCCTTGGCGTCCAGACCCACGATGATGTGACCTGAGAATGCCGTGCACGCGTCCTGCAGGAATCCCGGATTCTTGACCGCCGCTGTGCCGATGATGACGTAGGACACACCGAGATCAAGGTATCTTTCGATCGTATCCAGGTCCCGAATGCCCCCGCCCAGCTGTACAGGAATCGAATCACCGACCGTTTCCACGATTTTCCGAATCGCCGGCTCATTCTTCGGCTTGCCGGCGACCGCTCCGTTCAGATCGACAACGTGCAACCGGGCAGCCCCTTGTTCGAGCCACTGCCGCGCCATGGCGCCGGGATCCTCCGAATAGGTGGTCGAATCCTGCATGTCGCCCTGTCGGAGGCGGACGCAGTGTCCGTCCTTGATGTCAATTGCTGGAATTATGAGCATTGCGAAGCATTTCGAATCAGTTGGACAAATCGTGGTGAACCGGGGATCGGAACTGGAAACTCACGGCTTCCAGACGGAAAAGTTCCGCAGCAACTGGAGTCCCGCAAGGTGACTTTTCTCAGGGTGAAACTGTACCGCAAATATGTTGTCTCGCGCTACAGCACAAGCAAATCGCAGACCGTAGTCGCAGCGTCCCGCCACGGACTCTTTATCTGCGGCGACTGCATAATATGAATGGACGAAGTAGAACCAGTCGTCCTCGGGAATGTTTTCCCACAGCGGATGACGATCCACCTGCATGACCCGGTTCCAGCCCATGTGCGGCACCTTGAGACGTGCACCGTTGGCGTCGCGCACATCGCCTCGCGGGAAACGCCGCACATTCCCGGGGAAAATTCCCAGTCCGGGAATATCTCCCTCGTCGCTGTGATCAAACAGCATCTGAAGGCCAATGCAAATTCCGAGAAACGGCTTTGTTCTGGATGCATTGATGACCGCGTCGCGCAAACCGCGCTCGGACAGTTCACGCATGCAGTCCGGCATGGCGCCCTGGCCCGGAAACACGACGCGATCCGCCTGCTGAACGACTGCTGGATCCGACGTGACCTGCACATCAGCGTCTGGTGCGACGTATTCCAGCGCCTTGGAAACCGAGCGCAGGTTTCCCATTCCATAGTCGACAACGGCAATCATCGTCCGGACTCGCGCAGGCATCGCCCGTCTGCAGATATCAATGATTTCATTCGCAAGCCGCCATCAACCCTGCAGGGTTCCCTTGGTCGATGGGATGAGGCCAGCAGCACGCGGATCGGGTTCGACGGCCATGCGCAGTGCGCGCCCGAAGGCCTTGAAAATCGTCTCGCACTGATGATGGGAGTTCTGGCCTTTCAGGCAATCGATATGCAGGGTCACCATGGCATGGTTGACGAATCCCCGGAAGAACTCGCCGACCAGATCGACGTCGAAATCGCCAATCAGTGCGCGCGTAAACTGCACATGCAGATCAAGGCCTGGCCGCCCGGAGAAATCGATGACCACACGGGAGAGCGCTTCATCAAGCGGGACATAGGCATGCCCGTAACGCACGATGCCCTTCTTGTCGCCAACGGCCTTGGCCACGGCCTGCCCGATCGTGATGCCGATATCTTCAACGGTGTGATGGGCGTCTATTTGCAGGTCACCCTGCGCCGCCACATCGAGATCGATCAACCCGTGCCGCGCGATCTGGTCAAGCATGTGATCCAGAAACGGCACGCCGGTATCCAGCTTGGAACGTCCCGTACCGTCCAGATCCAGGGAGACTGCAATCCTGGTTTCATTGGTGTTTCGGGCGATGGTGGCATTGCGCATATTGGACTTGATTCTCTTACGTTGATACAGGCTTTTGCGAGCGCGGCGCGACTCGGGGTCAGCCTACACGATCGCGCCGTGCCGCGCCATCGGGGAGATCGGCGATCGCCGATGAAAAGGCAGTCAGGAACAACTCGTTTTCTGCTGGTGTCCCGACCGTGATGCGCAGGCAGTTATCCACCAGCGGGTGCATGCCATGCAGATTCTTGACCAGGATTCCCCGCGCCCGCAATCCCGCAAAGACGGCTGGCGCATTCGGAACCCTTGCCAACACGAAGTTCGCCGCACTGGGAAACGGGCTGACACCCGCAACTTGGGCAAGGCGCCGCAGCAGTACGCCGCGGCTGGTACGTATTTCAGCAGCCTGCTCCTCCAGAATGGACGAATCGGCAAGGATCGTTTCAGCTACGCACTGCGTGAGTACGTTGACGTTGTAGGGGGAACGCACTTTGTCGAATTCACCGATCCACTCTTTGCGCCCGGTTGCGTAGCCCAACCGGATTCCGGCGAGCCCGAGTTTGGACATGGTTCTCAGCAGAACCACGTTCGAACTGTCATGGAGTCTGCCAAGCCAACTCGTTTCAGCAAACGGCTGATAGGCCTCGTCAATCACGACAATACCCGACACCGCCCCCACTATTTTCAGGATGTCCTCTGCCGCGAACAGGTTCCCGGTCGGATTGTTCGGATAGGAAATGAACACGACGGCGGGATCATGCTCGCGTATTGCACCGATAAAAGCGGCCACATCCAGGGAAAAATCCGCTCTCAACGGAACACCGATAAATCGCGTGCCTGCAATCGTCGAATAGGCCTGGTACATGACGAAAGTCGGCACTGGCGCCATCACAACAGCCCCAGGCCTTGCGCATGCCTGAATGATGATCTGGATAAGCTCGTCCGACCCGTTTCCCAGCAGCAGTTCGAAATCGTCCGGAATTCCCATCACGGCGCGCAGTCGCGCCTTGAGCGCAGGTGCGGTGGGATCCGGATAACGATTCAGTTCGCACCCTGCCAAACTCACCGCAAGTGCCTGCCGCAGCTTAGCCGGCAAGGAATAAGGATTCTCCATGGCGTCGAGTTTGACCATCCCGCTGGCGGACTGCACGTGATAGGCGGACATCGCCAGCACTTCATCCCGAATGACGCGTTCAGGACCTCGGGTCATGACTTCCCTGCCGGGGCTTCGTAGCGGAGTTCCGCCGACCTTGCATGAGCATCCAGCCCTTCGCCACGGGCAAGTATGGACGCGACCCGACCGAGACTTTCCGCACCGCGAGCCGACACGGAAATGACGCTGGTCCGTTTCTGAAAATCGTACACCCCCAGCGGCGATGAAAACCGCGCCGTTCTGGCAGTCGGGAGAACGTGATTGGGTCCCGCGCAATAATCGCCAAGCGATTCCGAAGAATGACTGCCGCAGAAAATCGCGCCAGCATGGCGAATGCGCCCGACCCAGTTTTCCGCATCCTTGATAGACAACTCGAGGTGTTCCGGTGCAATGGCGTTTGCGATGTCACACGCCTGGGAAATGCTGTCGACAAGAATGAAGGCGCCGCGATTTTCAACCGAAGCACGGATGACGGCACGGCGCGGCATGGAATCCAGCATGCGGTTCATGCTGCTTTCCACCTGATCGAGATACGTTGCCGACGTCGAGATGAGTATGGATTGTGCCATCTCGTCATGCTCGGCTTGCGAGAAAAGATCCATGGCAACCCAGTCTGCCGGCGTCGTACCGTCCGCCACGACCAGAATTTCAGAGGGGCCGGCAATCATGTCGATGCCGACTGTTCCAAATACGCGACGCTTGGCGGCCGCAACATAGGCGTTGCCCGGACCGACAATCTTGTCAACGGCCGGGATGGTTTCCGTTCCATACGCCAGCG
>CANIIN010000052.1 GCA_947467405.1 Betaproteobacteria bacterium
CCGGCAGTACTAACGTAAGTCCTGATCAGCAATCGAGTTTCTGCACCGCGTCGCGGATCGTCCCTAAGTAATGCGAAAAGAGCCATATACAAGGGGGCTCGCCCCCTTGTTCATTGAATACTGAATGACTGAATCACCGGAAACCGTACCCAAAACAACTTCATCCGGGATCAACGACAAAGGAGGAAACAAATGGCAGCAGAACAAGGAAGAACGCAGGACGCACAGGGCGCAAAAGGACCGGCGACGCGATCGGCTGCCGTGGAACCTTTCGTGCGCGGCAGCGCCTGGCCTTCGGGCGCCGGCGTGTCCTATCCACGCGCCAACCCTGACCTGGTGGACATGTCACGGCTGCCCATGGACACGTGGGGCTCGGCCAGCCTGCCGGTCGGCGTGCGCCTGGAATTCACCGGATCGGCCACCGCCATCGACATCAGCTATCGCACCCTGACCGACAACCTCGGCCTGCGCGGCGCCGGCGGCGGCAAGTTCTTTTCGCTGTGGATCGGCAATCGCCTGATCGAGGAAGCGCCCGCTGCACTAGGCGAAGGCAAGGTGAGGCTCCACATCGGCAAGGGCGCCGATGCGAAGACCCGCCGGATCGTCTACCTGCCGGAAGCGATGAAGCCGGAAGTGCTGTCCCTCACCGCGGTCGACGGCGACATCGCACCGGCGGCCAGTCAACCGCGCTGGATCGCCTATGGCGATTCGATCACCGAAGGCTGGATCGCCAGCGGCCCGGCCGGCGGCTGGCCTGCGGTCGCGGGCCGACTGTTCGAACTGGACGTGGTGAACATGGGCTACGCCGGTGCCTCGCGCGGCGAAATCGTCAGCGCCGAACACATCGCCGCGATCAAAGCCGACGTCATCTCGCTGGCCCACGGCACCAATTGCTGGGTGCGTATCCCGCATAGCGCCGAACAGATGCGCGCCAACCTGCGCGCCTTCCTCGACATCGTGCGCCAGGGCCATCCGGACACGCCGATCGTCGTGGTCAGCCCCGTCACCCGCCCGGACGCCGAGGCCAAGGCGAATCGCCTGGGCGCGACGCTGGCGGACCTGCGCGGCGCCATCGAGGCCGTCACCAGCGAACGCATCGCGGCCGGCGACAAGCGCCTCGCCCTGATCCGCGGCCTGCCGCTGCTGCGTGGCGACCAGTTGCCGGACACCATCCATCCCGGTGACGAAGGCCACCAGATCATGGCCCAGGCCATCGGCAAGGCGGTGCGCGAATCGCTGGGCCGCTGACCGTGCACCGCAAACTGCATTGCGTCGCGCTGCATTGCATAGTTCATTGCATCCAGCCGACACCCGCTGTATCGTCAGCGTTGAATTTTTCATCAAGTCGCCGGGACGGACTGTCGGGGTCCGGACCGGGGCGTCGCCGCAACTGACGGCGCCGGGCATTCGATCCCGCGACCCTCACAATAACCACCCCGAATCCAGTCACCCATCCAAGGAGAACCAGATGTCCCATGCTGCAAACAAGGCAGTCGCTCACGCTTCGACCACAATGGATACCCATCGGTATCTTTTTTCACCGGCGCCCTTCGTGCGCGGCCTCGTCTCGGCTGCGGTGGCGACCCTGGCCATCGGGGCGACGAGCGTATCCGCGCAGATCCCCGACCGCATCAAGATCGGCCAGCTGGTTTCGTTGACCGGCGGAGCGGCATCGGCCAATGCCGTGATGGTGGCGGGCGTAAAGCTCGCCGTCGCGGAACTCAACAAGGCCGGCGGCATCGCCGGCAAGCCGGTGGACCTGATCGTGGCTGACGACCAGAGCGACCCGACCGCGGCCGTCAATTCCGCGCGGCGCCTGGCCACGCTGGAAAAGGTCCATGTCGTGATCGGCCCCAACATCAGCCAATTCGCGCTGGCATCGGCGCCGGTCTTCAACGAATCAAAGACCGCCAGCATTGCCGTATCGGGCTCGACCGCGCTGACGCCGCAGACCGCGAACTACCTGTTCAGCTACGCGCCACCCGGCGACGTCGCGGCGCGCGCCATGGTGGCCTACGCCCAGGACACGCTGAAGGCTAAATCGATCGCGTACATCGGCGACAACGGCGCCCAGGCCAAGATCGCCGCCGAAGCCATCAAGGCCGAAGCCGCCAAGCGCAAGCTCACCATCACCGCCACGCAGGAATACGAATTCCGCGCCACCGACATCACGCCGCAGATGCTGGCCCTGCGGCGCACCAACCCGGACGTGCTCTTGATGTGGCCGGGCGTGGGTGAAGACCACGGCCTGATCGTCAAGACCGCCTCGGACCTGAACTGGAAAGTCCGCATCGTCAATGGCCAGGCCACGCCGCTGCACATCGCCGCCGGCAAGAAAGTCTTCGCCGATGCGTTCAAGGACGTGGCCAGCCCGCTGCCCAAGAGCTGGACCTACTGCCCGAGCGAGGCGGTGGGCAGCGGAGCATTGCCGAAATTCGCGGATCGCCTGAAGGCTGCAGAAGGCGAGAACTACGCCCGCCTGTCGCCGCTGTATGCCGCGTGGGCCTACGATTCGGTCATGCTGGCCAAGGCCGCGATCGAGGGTGCGCGCTCCGTCGACGGCGTGGCCATCACGCGCTGGATCGAGCAGAACGCCAAGTCATTCAAGGGCGTGAGCGGCCCGATCGAAGCCAGCACCACCGACCACTTCCTGGCCTCGGCATCCGACTCGCTGGTGATGGCGGTGGATACCGACAAGCCGCGAGCCGACGGTTTGTTCCTGCGCGCCTCGGGCTGCTGAACGGACATGCTGCACGGCTCGTGCCGTGCAGCACTGTTTTCATGTCCGGCAATGCAGGATTCGCCGGACGACTTGCAGCACCGCAGCGATGAATCTGCCCGCTGCATGCCACATCGGATACTGATCGTTACCGACACTACAGGGAAGGAAGCAGCATGAACGCCGCCATCGAAACAATGCCCACCGAACCGATTCCGGAATGGCTGCGCAAGGCCCCGCGTCAATGCGGCGACCCGGTCAAGGCCGCGCGCGGCCTGCGCGAACTGATCGACTCGCACTCCGACGAGGGCGAGCGCCTCGCCTATCTGCCTGAAGCCGTGGTGCGCGCCGTCTCGGGCGCCGGCCTGTATGCGATGCTGGTGCCGCCGGAGTTCGGCGGCTCGGAACTGCATCCCACGCAACTCATCGACGCCATTGCCGAGATGTCCTACGCCGACGGCTCCACCGGCTGGGCCGTCATGGCCAACAATTTCTTCACCGGCGCGCTGTACATCAACGGCAGCGACGGCCTGGTGCACGACGTGTTCAAAACCGACCTGGGCTACATCGGTGCCGGCCAGATCAGCGCGCTGGGCAAAGCCGAAAAGGTCGACGGCGGCTACAAGGTGTCGGGTAACTTCCACTTCGGCAGCGGCAGCCGCGAGGCCAGCTGGTTCCTCGGCACCGTGATCGAATACGAGAACGGCAAGCCCAAGACCACCGCCAGCGGCGCGCCGGTGATCAAGCTCGCCTACACCCGGCGCGAGAACGTGCAGTTGAAAAAGAACTGGGACGTCATGGGTCTGGCCGCCACCGGCAGCTACGACTTCGATTACCCGGAGCACATCGTGCCCGACGCCTACGTCGGCGACCTGCCGCCCAAGCCGCTGCGCGGCGGCCCGACCTTCGGCATCGCGGTATCGCTCGGTCACGCCGCCTGGGCGCTGGGCATTGCGCGGCGCATGCTGGACGAGGTCAAGTCGCTGGCCAAGCGCAAACAACGCTTCGGCCGCCAGACCCTGATCGACCAAACCATCTTCCAGCACGATTTCGCCATGCACGAGGCCATGCTCGCGGCGTCATACGACAACTGCCGCAACGCCTTCTCGCGCCACTACGACCTGATCGCCCAAGGCAAGGACAGCCTGGAGATCCGCTCCGAATACCGCCTCGCGGCATGCTGGTCGGTGGAAGTCGCGCTCAAGATCGGCCAGTTCGGCTATCTCGCCTCGGGCAGCGACGGCCTGCGCAACATGGACGGCAAGAACCGCCTGCAGCGCTGTTTCCGCGACATCCACGCCGGCACGCAGCACCGCCATACCGACCACAACGTCGTCGGCGATTGCGGCACGGTGATGCTGGGTGTGGCCAAGCCGAACCTGATGCTCTGAAGCACCACCAGCCGGCAAAAAGAAACGGGGGCCGCGCGCCCCCGTTTGCATGGGTGCGCGGAACAGTCAGTTCCCGGTCAGCCGGTCCACCTTGCGGATCACGTCGCGGCAGAAGGCGCCGAACTGCGCGCCGTCATCGATGTACTGCGACGGCTTGATGACCAGCGTGTTGAAACCGCGTCCGACCAGCTCCGGCACCGGCGCCAGCGCTTCGTCCAGGTCCAGCACGCTGGTGGCATCCTTGAACGGCGGACCGAACAGGAACGCGGCCAGTTCCAGTTCGGCCATGCTGCGTCCCGCATCCGTCATGGCCGTCGCCAGTTCGGCGAGCTGCGCGTCGCTCGGCGGCAGGATGCAGAAGAACCCCTTGGCCGACTTCACCGTGCGCCGCACCGCCCAGGGCGCAAACTGCAGGCCGCCCATCCACATCTCCGGACCCTCCTTGCGCCACGGCGCAGGCTCGACCCAGGTGTCGTTGAACTTGAAATGCTCGCCGTCATGCGACACCGGGGACCCGTTCGTCCACAGCTTGTCCCAGATCTCCAGTTGTTCATCGAGGATGCTGCCGCGCTGATTGAACGGCACGCCAAACGCTTCGTATTCCTCCTGCTGCCAGCTCACCGCGGGCATGAAGATGAGGCGGCCCTGCGACAGCAGGTCGAGCGTCGCCAGCTCCTTGGCCACCAGCAGCGGATGGCGCAGCGGCGTGAGCAGCGCGGCGGCCATCAGGCGCAGCTTGGTGGTCCTGGCGGCTATCGCACCGAGCAGGATGTTGCTGCTCGGATGCGGGTAGGTCGGATGCTGGTTGCCGCGCTTGATCCAGTCGCGCGGATTGGCCGGCACGCCGTTGTAAGCCGCGTTGGGGCCCAGCACCACGTGTTCGCCGATCATCACGCCATGAAAGCCGGCCTTCTCGGCCAGGACGGCGTAATCGACGACGCGACCCAGGTCGCGCGGATCGGTCATGGTCCAGATCTCGCTCAGGATCACGTACATCTTCGGTCTGTTCATGCGATACCCTCTCCAGGTTTTCCGTTCACGGACGTTTCCGCTCGCTTCATTGTCTGTCGCTTCATCTTCCAGCGCTTCATTTGTCCCACAGCGACGCCTGCCCCTGCACGGCGCGATCGCTCCAAGCCAGGATGAGGCCCTGCACATCATCCGGGTGCGTCACGATCAAGCCATCGCTGGCGCTGCCGCGCAGGATACGGATGTTCTCGCTCCTGAAAACCGCTTCCGCGGCAAGAAGGTCATCGACCAGCAGCGACATGAGGTGTACGCGCGCGCGGCGCTGCCGGATGCCCCATAGTCGCTCCATCTCGTCTTCGCTGTCCGGGATGCGATAGAGCGTGAACACGCCGTCGCCGACCCACAGTCCCGCATAGGGACGGTCTATCGGCGTCGTCATGTCGTTCCACAACACCGGCGCCGGCCACAGCTCCTGCATGCGCGCGAGCGTCGCTTGGGGATTCTCAGCCAGCGCACCCCAGTGGTCGATGCGCAACACGTTGATCAGCGGCGGCGACGCCAGCGGCGGCAGCGCGGCGCCGGCACGCGGATCCCATTCGGTGAAGGCCTGAGCGGCCCATTCCAGATAGATGCCCGCCGTGTCCTTGGGATGCGTGAACAGGAATTCCTGTTCCAGCTTGCCCACCACGCGCGCGTGGCGGCTCTCCAGCCAGGCCTTGGTTTCGGCCAGGTTGTCCACCTGCAGCGCAAGGCAGAACATGCCCGGCCCGATGCTGGCCATCATGCGCGCCGGCCCGCCCTCGGGTACCGTCGGTTCGACCAGTTCCACACTGTTGTCGGCGATCCACGTCATGCCGCCCAGCCGCGCGATCATCGGGTCATTCGAGTCCGACACTTCGATCGGTCGCAGCCCGATCAGCCGGCCGAGCTGGCGCACCGCGCCGTGGTAATCGCGAACCAGCGCGGAGCCGTGGTAGGTCCAGACCACCCGCGGCGGGACATTCGCTGGGACATTCGATGGGGATGGCATATCCGTTTCACCTGCAATCATGCGCGTCGGTCATGACCATGCAACGCGACGCGAAAACAACGCGAAAAAAAACCGCCGGACCTGCGCCCGACGGTTTGATTTCTACAGCCCGCTCGGCTGATCAGCAGCCGGCAGCGCGCTTGTACAGGCCATCCGAACGCGGCTTGTCGAGCTCGATACCCAGCACGATGGTCTCGGTACCCGACATCAGGAAGTGATTGTTGGCGTTGGCGTCCAGCGGGCCGCTCACGCCAGTCTTGAAGTTCTTGGCGTTGGCTTCGATCCACTTGCTCAGCGTCGGGCCATCGACCGACTTGGTCGCTTCCATGGCGGCCTTGGCCAGGTACATGGCGTCGTACGCCCAGGCTGCATACAGCGGGTTCAGCTTGGTGTAGTTCTCGCCTTCAGCAGCCTTGAGGCGCTCGGCGAAGCGCGGCAACTGGCCGCTGCCGACGGCATCGTTGGGGCAGTAGGTCCAGTTGCGCAGGATGGTGTGCGGCAGGTCGACGAACGTATCCGGGAACACCTTCTTCGCCGCGGCCACGTGCAGGGCAGCGCCGCCGCCGTCGACGATCTTGACGTTCCAGTTGTTCTCGCGCACGGTCTTGACGATCAGGCCCATGTCTTCGCCCACGCCCGGCCACATCAGCAGCACGTCGGGATTGGCGCGACGCAGGGACAGGATCTGCGGCGTGATTTCACTGGCGCGGAATTCGAATTCCTGCGAGGCGACCAGCTTGACGCCGCGCTTGGGCGCGTGGATCTTCATTTCCTCGAAGGCCGACTTGGCCTGCGCGCCGTTGTCGCCGATGTAGGCAATGGTCTTGGCCTTCAGCACGTCGACGGCGTAGTCGACCATGGCACGGCCCTGCACGTCAGCCGGCGGGATAATGCTGAAGTGGTAGTTCGACACGGCCGGGGTCAGCGCGGTGGAGCCGCTGGTGGAGATGCTCAGCGTCTTGGTCTGATTGAACACCGGCGCGACGGCCAGCGTGTACTGGCTGGTGTAGGGGCCCATCACGACGTTGACCTTTTCCAGCTCGGCCAGACGGCGCGCCGAATTCACGGCCTGCGTCGGGTCGCTCTGGTCATCGCCCATGATCAGGTCGACCGGCTTGCCGCCGATGCCGCCGGCTTTGTTGATTTCATTCACGGCCAGTCGAACGCCGGCGATCACCACGGCGTTGGCCGAGGCGTTGCCGCCGGTGATGGAAGCCAGCTGGCCGACCTTGATGCGCGCCGGCAGTTCGGCGCTGGCCGCGGTGCTGAAGCCGATGGCTGCCGCGAGCACGGCGACCGACGCCAGCGTGTTGTTGCCCAGTGTGAATTTCATGGTCTCTCTCCTTGATTGCTTGATTGCGATTGAAATGTCGATGCAAATTCGAGTGCGAGTGCTGATGCGATTGAAGGGTGCTGCGATGTCGTCCAACGCTGGCTGTCCTGGTGGACGCTGCGGCCCGGATGGCAGGGCGCAAAACCGGCAGGCGGGCATATCATACCATCCAGTATCTGAAAAAATCATACCGTCCGGTATCTGATCATTGCGCGTTGTGCAGTGCGGCGACACGCCGTGGCACCGGACGGGTGCGGGCAACGCCAGACACAAGGCCGGAGGCAGGTTCGTCGCCGGTGCAATGACACGGGTTTTTCGATTTCCCGTCCGAGGAGGGCCCCCGAGGCGCAGCCAAAATCCCCCCCTCAGCCCTGCCGCGTCCGCTGCCCGGTCGCCCCTCCCTTAAACGAACGAGATTCAGCCGCATTCAGATAGAATCAGCCGCTCTGCCGACGCGGCGCTTCGACCGCACGGCCAACCGAGGAGATGAAGATGAAGACTCCAAAATTCCTTAGCCCCCGCACCCTGTTCACCGGCGCCGCCGTGGCCATTGCCGCCATGCTGGCCGCCGGCTCGTCATTCGCCCAGGACTATCCCAACAAGCCGGTGCGGCTGGTGGTGCCCTTCCCCGGCGGCAGCCTGACCGACACCTTCATGCGCGTGTTCGCCGACAGCATGCAGAAGACGCTGGGCCAGACCATCCTCGTCGACCCGCGGCCGGGCGCCGGCACCATGATCGGCACGCAGTTCGCGCTGCAGCAGCCGGCCGACGGCTACACCATGCTGGTACTCACCTCGTCGCAGGAAATCCGCTCGGCCACGACCAACGCGCCCTACGACCTGCGCAAGGACGTGCACGCCGTCATCGCCACGCACTACGCGCCGCTGGTGTTCGCGACCAACATCGAGAAGCTGCCCAACGTGAAGACGGTGAAGGACATGGTCGACTACGCCAAGTCCAATCCCGGCAAGCTCAACATGGGCTCCTACGGCAACGGCACGCTGAGCCATCTGGCGCAGGAATACCTGGTCTCGCTCACCGGTCTCAGCCTGGTGCACGTGCCGTTCGGCGGCTCGGCAGCCGACGTCACGGCGCTGGCGCGCGGCGACATCCAGACCGCCATCGAGGCCATGGGTACGCTGAAACCACAGATCGATGCGGGCCGCGTCCGCGTGCTGTCGACCATCTCGGGCGAGCGCTTTCCGCTCTACCCCGACGTGCCCGGCATGAAGGAATCCGGCTTCCCGCAATATGACCTGAACTCCTACCAGGGCTTCGGCGTGAAGGCCGGCACACCGCGCGCCATCATCAACAAGCTGAACGAAGCGGCCAACAAGGCAGTGCAGGACCGCGCCGTGCACGACCATTTCCTGAAGGTGGGCCTGGTGTTGAAGGGCGGCACCCCCGAGGAATACACCGCCATCATCAAGAGCGAAATCGATGCCTACGCCAAGGTAATCAAGGACCGCAACCTCGTCATCGAGTGATTCAATGCTGCACGACTGATGCCACGGGGCGGAGGGAAACCTTCGCCCCGTTTTTTTTGGCGCGTGACACAATGCATCGCCACGGCCGGCGCGACAGGCGTGCCCGACGCGCAAAAGACCGGCCAACCAATGCACGCGCAATCATCTGGGAGACACCATGCCACGCCCCATCCTCGACGAAGCACGCATCCACCCGGCCATCCGCGACACCGTCGCGAACTTCAAGTCCGACATCCTGCACGAGGTACAGGCCGCCCTCGTGGTCAGCCCCATCGTGGTGGTCGGCATGCGCCAGAACCCGTTCCCGAAAAAGGCCTGCAAGCTGCTGGAGTCCAAGGGCATCAAGTTCCAGTATCTGGAATATGGCAGCTACCTGGCCAACTGGCGCGACCGCCTGGCCTTGAAGATGTGGACCGGCTGGCCGACCTTCCCCATGGTGTTCGTCAAGGGCGAGTTCATCGGCGGCTACCAGGATCTGGCCAAGCTGGTCGAGGCGGGCGATCTGAAGGTTTAAGCAGCGCGACGTGAAACGCAGGGGCCGCCGCCTCGGGCGGAGCGGGCCGATCAGACCTTCCGGCGCACACTGAAGTACTGGCGCCGCGCGGACTCGGAATTGAATTCCTCCAGGTCCGGATCCAGCGCATTGCGCGCCGACACGATGCCGATCGGCACGCCGTCCTGCACCACCGGCACGTGACGAAAGCCGTTCTCGTGCATCAGCGTCAGCGCATAGCCGAATGACTCTTCCGGGTCGAGCGCACGCGGATCGGGCGTCATCACCGCCGACAGCGGCGTGGTCCTGGCATCCAGACCCTTGGCGATCACGCGCACCACCGCGTCGCGCTCAGTGAAGATGCCGCGCAGGATCGTGTCCGTCACCACCAGCACCGCGCCGACATTCTTGTCCGCCATCAACTGCGACGCGTCGAACACCGTCGTCTCCGGCGCAGCGACGAGGAGTTTCTTGTCATCCATCAGGTATTTCAAGGGCTGCTCGTACATGGTGTGGCCCGGCGTGTGGTGTTGGTGATGGGTCCTGCCCGGATGCATGGCACGCGTCGGCAAGAGCCTGCGACCGGTGAATGACCGGCCAATGCACCAAGCTAACGAATGCGGCGGAGATTCTTTTGACGTGCATCAATCGGATGCGCCGGAGCGATACATCCGGAAACAATCGGAAGCGGATGTGGAATGCGCGGAGGGCGCGGGCTGAACGGTTGGTTCGCGGCGTTGAACGCGACCGGATCATCGCTCCATTGCGGCAATGCAGCGAGAATGACCATGCCTTGTAGAAGTCCAGCTGGCGCGGGTTTCCGGGCGATTACGCCTCGTGATTGGTGCCGAATATGCACC
>CANIIN010000053.1 GCA_947467405.1 Betaproteobacteria bacterium
ATCTCTCAGAATGAGATGCGCCTTCTCCAGATCTAGAATCGCAGCCTAAATGACTGCCCTTCCCCAAAAGCCCGTAGGCTATTGATCGAAAAAATGGCATCAATGAAACCAAGTCATCCTGCCATCTCCATTGCAAATTACGCTGAAGAGCAAATAATTTTCAATAAAGGTGAAGAGGCAAGGGATATATTCATCATTCAAGATGGCCAAGTAGAGGTCTTCGACCCCGAAACAGGCAGGAGAATCGGCTTATTGGGAAGGGGACATCTGATTGGTGAGCAAGCACTCTTTCAACTCGGGGTTAGGGTCGCATCCGTTAGAGCCAAAGGGGAGGTACGTTGTCAGCAGCTCCCCCTTGATCACGTAAGGAGACTGATTTCTTCCGAGACTATCCCGATCAAAGCCGGGATTGAAGGGCTTTGCCTTCAGTTGGCGACCTTGAACCATTTTGCAGCTCCTCCAACAGGCAAGGAGAAAAAAACCTTGGTTCGGTCCAGTCTTGGTTCCTGGTCATCGAATCAGGCGCAAGAGTTTTTAAAGACCATTGTTAATCATGGCGATTCGGCAGAGCGTTATTCGCCGGAGGAGTTGCTGTACATCAAGACTTTGGCTTTACTAACCCCACGAACAATGCTTTTTAGCGAAGCGCATTGGAATAGTTCATCTGGACCAGAACAGGCATTGATGATTTTGGATGGCGAAGTCAGTGCCATTTGGGGATCGAAAACCATAACGATTGGGCGAGGCGCAGTTTTTGGCCTTGCCGAGAGTATTCTGGGCAGACCCCAGCTGACGACGAACCGGGCATTGTCCCCTTTGAGCGCACAGGCCTTCCCCGTCAACGAAATGGTCGCCAATTTGTCGAGAACTAACGCTGGCGTGGCTGGTATATGCCGTGCATTGGCCTTGAAAATCGTCGATGCATACGCTGATCAGCAGCAAATTCTAATCGAGGGGATTTAAATTGGCCCAGGAAGGCTATTTCCTTTGGGAATGAGGGCTGATCGGCACGGGAGGGTGCCCTTCGGCAGTTTGGGTTTAGGGCTGTAGTGTGTCCATACAGTCCGCCTAGCGCCATCAATTGCCAGGCACGACCGATATAGGCACTGGCTAGAGAAGCCTGTTCCGACGTGCAGAAGGCACACCAAAATCAAAGGATATTTCGCTGCTTGGGGCAATTTCCAGCGGCGTGAATTCGTAAACAGCTGCGATGCACGAATTATTTTGGCATGCGCTCGTCGCGTAATGCGTTGAGCGACATGCTGAAATCTGGCGCGCCCGAGACGATTCGAACGTCCGACCCCTGCCTTCGGAGGGCAGTACTCTATCCAGCTGAGCTACGGGCGCGTGGGTTCCAAGTCTACGTTTTTTCAGGCAAAAGGTCCAATTGGGTCTGGCACGATGCCGGGTCGCCTACCGCCTAGCCGACGCTTACGGTTATAATCGGCGACCATTCGAACTAGTACGAAAAGGCAGTGACCCATGAGCGCCAACGAAGACGGGCACGAATCCGCGATCAAGACCCCACAGCAACTCATTATTGTTGTCGTGCTGTCCTTTGTGGTTCCGGTGATTTTCCTGATCATGTTTGCCCAGTTCGTCCTGTCGGCTACCAAACCTGATGCCTCCGAGACGGCAGCCGAGGCCGTGGCGGCCCGCATCAAGCCGGTTGCAGACATTACGTTGTCCGCAGGCGGCGGAGGTGGAGCAGCCAAGACCGGAGAAGACGTGGTCAAGGGCGCGTGTGCGGCTTGCCACGCAACCGGTGCAGCCGGCGCGCCGAAGATCGGCGACAAAGGCGGTTGGGCGGCTCGAATCGGCCTCGGGCTGGACGGTCTGACCAAGAGCGCCATCAAGGGCAAGAATGCGATGCCGGCGCGCGGCGGTGTACCCGATCTCTCTGACTTTGAGATTGCCCGCGCAGTTGTTTACATGGCCAATCAGTCTGGCGCCAGCTTCAAGGAACCGGCTGAGCCCAAGGCAGCAAAAGCCGCCGCAAAATAGTCCGCAGGCAGGCGAATGACGGGGCGGAATTCCGCCCCGTTTTCATTTCGACGAAGCACAAGGATCATTGGCCGTAAGGCATCGCCCAATGGGGCTTGGGCTAGAATGATGATCCGCTGTCAACAACCAGCCTTCGGCATGCTTGCGGACGCAGACGGCGCCCGGATTGGCGTCTTTTCACCGTCGTTTCAATGATTGGACAGTCTTCATGATTCCGCACCTGACGACCGCATTGACAGGACCGCTGCAGGAGCTGGAAACACGCTTCCTGGCCGGATCAACGGAAATTGAACACTGGTTCCGCAGCCAATGGCAGGAGCACACCCCGCCGTTCTACGGCTCGGTTGATCTGCGCAATTCGGGGTTCAAACTCGCGCCGGTGGACATGAACCTGTTCCCCGGTGGATTCAACAACCTCAGCCCGGCGTTTCAATCGCTTTGCGTGCAGGCCGCCATGGCGGCGATCGAGAAGATCTGCCCGGATGCGCGCAATCTCCTGCTCGTTCCCGAAAATCATACCCGCAACACGTTCTACCTCCAGAACGTCGCGCGACTCGCCACCATCATGCGGCAGGCGGGGCTCAACGTGCGCATCGGCACGATCAATCCGGCCATAACCGAACCGACCTCGATCGAAGTGCCCGACAATGCGCCGCTGCTCATGGAACCGTTGGTGCGCAACGGGCGCCGCGTCGGCTTGCGGGATTTCGACCCCTGCACCGTGCTGCTGAACAACGACATGTCCTCAGGTGTCCCTGAAATACTGCGCAATCTGCACGAGCAGTTCTTGCTCCCTCCGCTGCATGCAGGCTGGTCCGTGCGCAGAAAATCCAATCACTTCTCGGCCTACGACGATGTCGCGCGGGATTTCGCGCAACTGCTCAAGATCGACCCGTGGCTGATCAATCCGTATTTTGCAGTCTGCGGCGAAGTGAATTTTCATGAACGCGCCGGCGAAGAGTGCCTGGCTACCAACGTGGACGCCTTACTGACGCAGATCCGCGCCAAGTATCTGGAATATGGCATCAAGGACGATCCATACGTTGTCGTGAAGGCGGACGCCGGCACCTACGGAATGGGAGTCATGACAGCGCGCAGCGCCGAGGACGTCATCGGCCTGAACCGCAAGCAGCGCAACAAGATGGCTGTCGTCAAGGAAGGCCTGGAAGTCAGCGATGTCATCATTCAGGAAGGGGTGCACACGCAGGAACGCATCAACGCCGCGGTGGCAGAACCGGTGGTTTACATGATCGACCGCTACGTGGTCGGCGGATTCTACCGCGTTCATACCGGTCGCGGACCGGATGAGAACCTGAATGCCCCCGGCATGCATTTCGTCCCGCTGGCGTTCGAAGAGAATTGTACGACGCCGGATCACGCCGGCAATCCCGATGCGGGTCCGAACCGCTTCTATGCATACGGCGTGGTCTCGCGCCTGGCGCTCCTGGCGGCCTCGCTCGAACTCGAGCGCACCGCCCCGGCAGAGTGAAAGAGAAGCGCACAATGAAGCTCGCCTTTGTCGTCGACCCGCTCCACACCTTCAAGATCTACAAGGATTCGACCTACGCAATGCTGGTCGAAGCCGATTCGCGCGGCCATGAACTCTATGTGATGCGCCAGGAGGACCTGGTTCTCAAGCGCGGCAAGGTCATTGGCGTATCCAGGCAGGTAACCTTGCGCAATCATCCGGACGAATGGTTCAGCCTCGACCCCGAGACTGAAATGGCATTGCAGCAGTTCGACGCAGTGGTGATGCGCAAGGATCCTCCTTTCAACATGGAGTACGTGACCAGCACCTGGCTGCTGGAGGTGGCGGCCCGCCAGGGAGCAAGGGTATTCAACGACCCGCGTGCCATCCGCGACCACAGCGAGAAACTCGCCATAGCCCGGTTTCCGCAATTCACTGCGCCCACGCTGGTATCGCGCCTCGAGGGCCAGATCAACGCGTTCATCGACGAACACAAGGATGTCGTCCTCAAGCCGCTGGACGGGCATGGCGGTGCGTCGATTTTTCGCGTCAACGAACGCGACCCCAACCGCAATGTGATCATCGAGACCCTGACGCAGCTCGGCGAACGGATGATCATGGCGCAGCGCTACATCCCGGAAATCAGGGATGGCGACAAACGCATTCTGCTGATCGGCGGAAAACCCGTTCCACACTGCCTGGCGCGCATCCCGCGCGAAGGCGAATCGCGCGGCAATCTGGCCGCCGGCGGAACCGGTGTTGCCCGGCCCCTGACGGAGCGGGACAAGGAGATCGCGGGAGCCCTCGGTCCTGACCTGATGAGTCGCGGCCTGTTGCTGGTCGGACTGGACGTGATCGGCGACTACCTCACGGAAGTGAACGTCACCAGCCCCACCTGCTTTCAGGAAATCACGCAGCAAACGGGATTCAATGTTGCAGGCATGTTCGTTGACGCCCTGGAAAACGCCGCTCGCGTTTGAGCGGCATTGCCGGCGGACCCCATGCTAGTCATCCGGGTCCTTGTCGCGGCGCTGTTTCTGCTCGTGCTGCCGGGTCTGGCGCGAGGGCAGTCCGCGGAAACCGATTCCGCCCTGCAGCTGTATACCTACAAGCTGGTTCAGACCGGCATGAAAATCCGCAGCTACCCCGCCGAAGCACAGGCAAGGGGAGAAGAAGGAACCGTGACCGTCGAGATCAGCATGAACGCGAACGGCAGGCTTGCCGCAGCCAACTTGCTTACATCGAGCGGCCATGCTTCGCTCGACAGTCACGCCCTCGACCTGCTGGAGCGAGCGGTTCCCATGACAGGAATACCCGCGGCATTGCACAATAGGGACTTCGCATTTCGTGTCGTGCTTTCATTCAAGCTTCCCTGACTTCCCGATGACTCTGCTCGCTCAATCATGGTCGGAATACTGATCGTCGCCCACGGCGCATTTGGTGAGGCGCTGATCCACTGCGCCAGCCACGTGCTGGGCAAGCGCCCCATGGATGTTCGGCAACTGGGGGTGACTATCCATGACGATCCCGAAGCGATACTGCCGCAGGCACACGAACTGGTCCGCCAGCTCGACCACGGCGGCGGCGTGCTGGTGCTCACGGACATGCTGGGCGCGTCACCCTCAAACATCGCCACGCAGCTTCTTGAACCCGGCCGCGTGGAAGGCATCGCAGGGGTCAATCTGCCCATGCTGATTCGCGCGCTGACCTATCGCGACGAGCCCCTCGCCGTGGTGATCAAAAAGGCCAAGAGCGGCGGCAGCGACGGCGTGGTTTCTCTGGACATGGACAACTCCAATGCCTCAAATCGAAGTTGAAATCATCAACAAGCTCGGCCTCCACGCGCGCGCTTCGGCCAAGCTGACCCAGACTGCGGGGCAGTTTTCGGCCGAGGTGTGGCTGTCGCGCAATGGCCGGCGCGTCAATGCGAAGAGCATCATGGGTGTGATGATGCTGGCAGCCGGCAAAGGCGCCAAGGTCGTGATCGAAGCGGAGGGAGCCGACGCCGATGCGGCACTCGCCGCCCTGACGCAACTCATCGCGGACAGGTTCGGCGAAGGCGAATGACGTGTTGAACCAGGTCGATCCCGCCGATGTACCGAACCTGGTCGAGGGCGAAGCGAGCTTCACCCTGCACGGTGCAGGCGTCTCCGGCGGGATTGCAATCGGGCACGCGCATCTGGTGTCGTCGGCGCGACTGGAGGTAGCGCACTACGATATCAGTGAAACCGACGTCGACTCGGAAATTCAGCGTTTCGAGGCAGCGGTCACCCGTGTGCGCTGGGAACTCGATGAATTGCAAACCAGCATGCCGTCCAACGCTCCGGCCGAGATGGGCACATTCATCGACGTTCATCGCATGATTCTCGAGGATGCCAGCCTTTCCAAGGTGCCCGCAGACCTGATCCGAGCGCGCCGTTGCAACGCCGAATGGGCGCTGGTGCAGCAGATGGATTCTCTGGTGGCCCAGTTCAATGAAATCGAGGATGCCTACCTGCGTGAGCGTCAGGCGGACGTCACTCAGGTTGTGGAGCGGATACTGAAGGCGATGCTCGGGACAGGTCATGCACCGTCCATCCCCTCACATGAAGAAGACGTCATCGTGGTGGCCCACGACATATCGCCGGCCGACATGATCCTGTTCAAGCAGCACCGCTTCGCGGGATTCGTGACCGATCTGGGCGGGGTCACATCGCATACGGCCATCGTCGCGCGCAGCCTGAACATTCCGGCCATCGTCGGCATGCATCACGCGCGCAGCTTGATCCGCGAAGGTGAACTGCTGATCGTCGATGGACGTGATGGCGTGCTGATCGTCAACCCGGACAAGCAGGTACTGGCGGAGTACCAGTTACGCGGGCGCCAGCTGGAAATCGAGCGTCAGAAGCTCAAGCGTCTGCGAACCACGCTGGCGCAGACCATCGACGGGGTGCAGATTGACCTCGAAGCAAATATCGAACTTCCGCAGGACGTGGACGACGTGATCGAATCGGGAGCGACCGGAATCGGGCTGTTTCGCAGCGAATTCCTGTTCCTGAACCGCAGTGAACTGCCTGGAGAAGACGAGCAATTCGAGGCGTACCGGCAGGTGGCACAGGCCATGAAGGGCCGGCCGGTCACGATCCGCACGCTCGATCTCGGCGCGGACAAGTCGATTGCCGGCGAGTTGAAGGCGGGGCCAAATCCGGCTCTCGGCTTGCGCGCAATACGATACTGCCTGGCCGAGCCGCAGATGTTCCAGACGCAACTTCGCGCCATCCTGCGCGCGTCCCGTTACGGCAAGCTGCGCCTGCTGGTGCCGATGCTGGCTCATTCGCAGGAAATCGACCAGACGCTTGCGGCCATTGCCCAGGCCAAAGCCTCCCTGGACGCTGACGGCATCGAATACGACCGCAGCATCACGGTAGGCGGAATGGTCGAAGTCCCTGCGGCGGCGCTGTCCCTCGGCGTGTTCGTGAGGCGCCTGGACTTTCTCTCCATCGGCACCAACGACCTCATCCAGTACACGCTGGCCATCGATCGCACCGACGATACCGTTTCCCATCTCTATGACCAGATGCACCCGGCCGTGCTGCACCTGATTTCGCACACCATCCGAACTGCCAACAGGGCAAAAATTCCCGTGGCGATATGCGGCGAAATGGCGGGCGACCTGGCCGTGACACGACTTCTGCTGGGCTTCGGTCTGCGCCAGTTCTCCATGCATCCGGCGCAACTGCCGGCCATCAAGCAACAGGTGCTGCGCACCAGTCTGCCGGAAGTCAAAGCCATCGCTGCACGCATCCTTCGAACCAGCGATCCCCACCGCAGCCGACAACTGCTGGACAAGCTCAACGCCTGAGCCACCGGCTTTTGAGTCGCCATATGCCAGGGGCGCGGTTTGACCCCGTGCCCTATATCGGGTAACGTTGCGCCTCGCGCCGATTTGAGTTCAGCTTGCGGGCGCTGGGCATGACCGATGTAAGTCATGCCCTAAACCGGCTAAAGCGAGGGAAACCCGTGAAGCCGCCAATTCCAATGCGAGCTGAACGGGTTTTTGCATTTCCGGAGCAGGTAGCACATGAATCGAGAAGGGCACGGAAATTTCGTGGGGGCGGTCAAGCCGCAAAGCATGCATTTCGATCAGCCGCTGTCATTTCGCAGCGGCACCATGCTGCGTGAATATGATCTGGCCTACGAGACCTATGGCACGCTGAACGCGGACGGCTCGAATGCCGTGCTGGTCTGCCATGCCCTGAACGCTTCCCATCATGTGGCCGGCTGGTACGAGAACGAACCGGACAACATCGGCTGGTGGGACAACATGATCGGTCCCGGCAAGCCGCTCGACACACGTCACTTCTTTGTCATCGGCGTGAATAACCTGGGCGGCTGCTTTGGCTCGACCGGCCCCGCCACGCTCAATCCTGAAACAGGCAAGCCCTACGGATCTTCGTTTCCGGTGGTCACGGTACAGGACTGGGTGGAAGCCCAGACACGCCTGGCAGACCGGCTCGGAATCAAGCGATTCGCGGCAGTCATGGGCGGCAGTCTGGGCGCCATGCAGGCCCTGCAATGGACCATCAGCCATCCCGAGCGGGTTGCCAACGCCGTTGTCGTCGCAGCCGCACCGAAACTCTCGGCACAGAACATTGCGTTCAATGAAGTCGCTCGGCAGGCGATTACAACCGACCCCGATTTTCACGGTGGCGACTTTTACGAGCACGGCGTGGTGCCGAAACGGGGATTGCGTCTGGCCCGCATGATCGGGCATATCACCTATCTGTCCGACGACGCCATGATGGAGAAGTTTGGCCGCACACTTCGTTCCGGAAGCATCAACTACCACTTCGATGTGGACTTCGAGGTCGAGTCCTATCTACGCCACCAGGGTGACAAGTTCGCCGAGTATTTCGATGCCAACACCTACCTGCTGATCACCCGGGCGCTCGACTATTTCGACCCGGCACGGGATTCCGGAGACAACCTCACCAGCGCCATGGCCGCCGCAACGGCTCGCTTTCTCGTCGTTTCGTTCACGTCTGACTGGCGGTTTTCTCCGGAGCGCTCGCGGGAAATCGTGAAAGCGCTGCTGGATAACCGGCGCCACGTCAGCTATGCGGAAGTGGATGCCCCGCACGGACATGACGCCTTCCTGCTGGAGGACCCGCGTTACCACGCGCTAGTGCGATCATTCTTCGAACAGGTTCACGCGCGCCTATGAATGCCACTCCGCGCAACCCCGCCACATTGAACGGCCGTCCCGATTTCGAGGCGATCGCGGCCTGGATTCGTCCCGGATCAACGGTTCTGGACCTCGGCTGCGGCGACGGCAGCCTGCTCGCCTACCTCGCCGAGAAAGTGCAGGTCACGGGCTACGGCATCGAGATCAGCGACAGCAATGTGCTGGCATGCGTCCGCAACGGTGTGAACGTGATTCAGAGCGATCTCGATCGCGGCCTGGCCGGATTTGATGCCGGATCTTTCGATTACGTCATCCTGTCCCAGACACTGCAGGCGATGCGCAATACCGAAGCCATCGTTCAGGAAATGCTGCGCGTCGGGCGCGAAGGTATCGTCACCTTCCCGAACTTCGGGCACTGGGAGTCGCGGATGCAGAATCTGCTGGGCCGCATGCCGGTATCGGATTCGCTGCCATACCAGTGGTATGACACGCCCAATATTCACCTCTGCACCGTCAAGGACTTCAAGGCGTTCTGTACAACACATGCGGTGCGTATCACCGACAGCCTGGTGCTGCATCGGGGGCGACCGGTGTCGATACTGCCGAATCTGCTGGGCAGTCTGGCCGTCTTCAGGTTTGAGCGGGCCTCATAGCGTTCTGCCCGATCGCGTCGATCGTCGCACGCATCCACCACACCAGGGCCAACCCTGGCAGAGCGGCAAAAAAGGTCAGCACGAAAAATCCGTCCCAGCCCAGCCCCTGCACCATCCAGCCGGCCGCGGGGCCGAAAAGTATTCGGCCCAATGAAGCGATCGCGGACAGCAACGCATACTGCGTTGCGCTGAAGGAGTGATTGCACAAGGCCATCGCAAAGGCGACGAATGCGGCGGTGCCCATGCCACTGGCCAGATTCTCGAATCCCACGGCGAATACCAGCAGCGGATAGCTCTTGCCGGCAAGCGCCAGCCACGAAAACGACAGGTTGGAAACCGCCTGCAGTACGCCGAAAACCAGCATCGCGCGGTACAGGCTCATGCGCGCCAGCAGTGTTCCGCCCGCCAGGGCGCCAAACAGCAGTGCGGCCAGCCCAAGACCCTTGTTGACGACGCCGACATCTGTCGGCGTGAAACCGACACCGCGGATGAGGAACGCCGTGGTCAATGTACCCGCCAGGGCATCGCCGAACTTATAGAGCATCACCAAGGCCAGCAGCCACAATGCGTCGCGTCGCGTGAACAGGTCTTTCAAGGGGTGAAAGATGGCGTCGGACAAACTCTTCGGTACCTCGCTTGGCGCTTCCGGCTCCGGCGCAAACCATGCCGTCAGCATGCCGACGCCCATCAGTGCAGCCATGACGAAATACGCGGTGCGCCATCCGATCTGGTCGGCAAGGATCAATGCTGCCGCGCCGGAAACCAGCATGGCAATGCGGTAGCCGAATACGCCGACCGCGGCACCCATGCCGCGCTCCTCAGCCCGCAGCACGTCGGTTCGGTAGGCATCGATCACGATGTCCTGGGAC
>CANIIN010000054.1 GCA_947467405.1 Betaproteobacteria bacterium
GCCACCAGAGCGCACATGACCACTGCCATCGACTCGACCGACACCCGCCGCCAAGCGCCGCGCAGCGTCTTCTTCCTGCTGTTCACCGTCTCCGGATTCGCCGGGCTCATCTACGAGTCGATCTGGAGCCACTACCTGAAGCTGTTCCTCGGCCACGCCGCCTACGCGCAGACGCTGGTGCTGGCGCTGTTCATGGGCGGCATGGCAGTCGGCTCCTGGATCTGCAGCCGCTATTCGGCGCGCTGGCTCAACCTGCTGCGCGGCTACGCCATCACCGAGGGCATCATCGGCCTCGCCGCACTGCTGTTCCACGGCGCCTTCCTCACCGTCACCAGCGCTGCCTACGAACACCTGCTGCCCGGCCTGCACGACGCCACCGGCAGCGATTTTCTGACTGCGCTGCTGAAATGGTCGCTGTCGGCGCTGCTCATCCTGCCGCAGTCCATCCTGCTGGGCATGACCTTCCCGCTGATGAGCGCCGGCATCATCCGTCGCCACCCGGATGCGCCCGGCGAGACACTGGCCATGCTGTACTTCACCAACAGCATCGGTGCCGCCATTGGGGTATTGGCCAGCGGGTTCCTGCTGGTCGATCACTTCGGCCTGCCCGGCACCATCCAGGCCGCCGGCGTCATCAACCTGATCCTCGCCGCCGTGGTGTGGGGACTGGCGCGGCGTCCCGATCATGCCGGGTCACCTGAACGTGAATCGCTGCCGCTGCCCGGCTCGGAATCGCCCTTCGGCCTGTTCCTCGGCATCGCCGCCTTCACCGGCGCGGCGTCGTTCGTTTACGAGATCGGCTGGATCCGCATGCTGTCGCTGGTGCTGGGCGCCTCCACGCACTCGTTCGAGCTGATGCTGTCCTCGTTCATTTTGGGACTGGCGTGCGGCGGACTGTGGATCCGAAAACGCATCGACCGCATCAAGCATCCAGTGCGCTTCCTGGCGCTGGTGCAGGTGGCGATGGGTCTGCTGGCGCTGGCCACCCTGCCGTTGTACGGGCAGATGTTTCCGCTCATGCAGATGCTCATAAAGGGCCTGGCCAAGACCGACTCCGGCTACCTGATGTTCCTGCTGTCGGGGCACGGCATCGCGCTGGCCATCATGTTCCCGGCCACCTTCTGCGCCGGCATGACGCTGCCGCTCATCACTTACGTGCTGCTGCGCGGTGGCCACGGCGAGCGCGCCATCGGCGCGGTGTACAGCGCCAATACCTTCGGCTCGATCATCGGCGTTTTCGCCGCCGCGCATATCGGCATGCCCTTGCTCGGCCTGAAGGGCCTGATCACGGCCGGCGCGGTGATCGATGTGCTGCTGGGCATCGTGCTGCTGTGGCGGCTGTCGGGAGGTTACCGCCGCGACACCGAAGCCGGCGACGTGCCGTCACGTTCGCTGCCGGCGTGGGTCACGGCCGGCACCATCGCGGCCTTCGCGCTGGTGCTGTGGACGGTGCAACTGGACGCCTATCGCATGGCCTCGGGCGTGTTCCGCCGCGGCGACCTGTACACGGAGCGCGACGCCACGCTGATCTACTACCGCGACGGCAAGACCACCTCGGTGAGCATGATGGACTTCGGCGAGGACCGCAGCCTGCGCACCAACGGCAAGTCCGACGGCGCCATCGCCATTCGCGGCGGCCCGATCGTCTCCGACGAAATCACCATGACGCTCACCGGCGCGCTGCCGCTGGCGTTCCGGCCCGACGCGAAAGAGGTCGCGGTGATCGGCGTCGGCACCGGCCTCACCACCCACACCCTGCTCAACCACGCTGGCCTTGAGCGCGTCGACACCATCGAAATCGAGCCGGCCATGGCCGAGGCGGCACGTCGCTTTGCGCCGATCAATTCCAATGCCTTCGCCGACCCGCGCAGCAACATCGTGTTCGACGACGCCAAGACCTACTTCTCGACCAACAACCGTCACTACGACCTGATCATCTCGGAACCGTCCAACCCGTGGGTGAGCGGCGTGTCGAGCCTGTTCACCAGCGAGTTCTATCGCCTCGCCCGCCGCCATCTCAAGCCCGGCGGGGTCATGCTGCAATGGTTCCAGTTGTACGAGATCGACGTCTCGCTGCTGGCCTCGGTGCTGCGCGCGCTGGGCGAGGTATTCCCGGACTACGCCATCTATTCCTCGACCAATGGCGATTTGCTCATCGTCGCCGGCGACGAAGCGGCGCTGCAGAAACCGCTCACGGACATCACCGCCATGCCCGGCCTGTCCAAAGAACTGGCGCGCGTGCACATCCACAATCGCGGCGACCTGGAAATCCGCCGCATCGGCAGCCGCCAGTCGCTGGCGCCGTTCTTCGCCAGCTACGGAGTTCCCGCCAATTCGGATTTCCACCCCTACCTCGACATGCACGCGGCGCGCTTTCGCTTCCTGCAGCAGAGCGCCAGCGAATTCACCTCCATCGGCAACGTCGGCGTGCCGGTGATCGCCATGCTGGAAGGCCGTGACGGGCTGTTCACCACCGATCCCTCGTTCGACGGCGAAGACTATTTCGACCGCATCGAACTGATCCGCAAGGCTCGCTACGCGCGCGATTTCCTGATGCGCCAGATTCCGCCGGAACCGGCCGCCATCCCGCGCAACCTGCAGAAGGATCTGGACATCATCCGCCTGCGGCTGCTGGAATGCCGTGAACCGCAGCGCTTCGACATCTGGTTCCACTCGCTGTACCAGATCGCGCGCACCGCCAACCCGATGCTCACCGTCGACGAGGGACGCTCGTTGTGGGCGCATATCGAGCGCTCCCAATGCATCGGCACACTGGAGGCCTCGCAGCGCCGCTGGATCAACCTGTTCGCGGCGGTCGGCACGCACGACGCCAGGCGCATGGCGGAACTGTCTGAGGTGCTGCTGCAGGAAAAGAGCGACCTGCCCGGCGGACATCGCCAGTACCTCATCACCGTCGGCATGACCGGGCATCTCGTCATGGGCAGCCGTGCCGGTGCCGGCGCGTTATGGAACCGCTATGCCGAGGAAGTCAAAGGCACCACCGATCTGACGCTGCGCCTGCTGTACGCACACGCCTTCGACAAGCGCTGAAACGGTCGGCACAAGTCTCACGGCGCGCCGTTTCCACGCAGCGCATGGTCGACTCGTCGGAAATGGCCGGACAGCAGCCGCGTATAGGCAATCTCTTGTAGAAGCCCGCCAGAAGCCGATCTTCAAGGCATCGCCCTCTTGACGGAGGCGCACCTTGAGCGTTCTTCGAGATCGCGTCAGCGCTTCTCGCGCAACTGCGGCGTGGCGGTCGTGACGTCCATGCACTGCGCGCGATGACGCAGCGCGTGATCCATCAGCACGCAGGCCAGCATGGCTTCGACGATGGGCGTGGCGCGAATGCCGACGCAGGGATCGTGGCGACCGGTGGTTTCCACGGTCACGGGCTTGCCCTGCTTGTCGATGGACTGGCGCGGCACGCGGATCGACGACGTGGGCTTCAGCGCCACGCTCACCACCACGTCCTGTCCGGTCGAGATGCCACCCAGCACGCCGCCGGCGTGATTGGACAGAAAACCCTCGGGCGTCATTTCGTCGCCGTGTTGGCTGCCGCGCTGCTCGATGGCGGCAAAGCCCGCGCCGATCTCGACGCCCTTGGCGGCATTGACGCCCATCATGGCGGCGGCAATGTCGGCGTCCAACCTTCCGTAGACCGGTTCCCCCCAACCCACCGGCACGTTCGAGGCCACCACAGTCACCTTCGCGCCCACCGAATCGCCATCGCGGCGCAACTGGTCCATGAAGGCGTCCAGCGTCGGCACGATATCCGGATCGGGGGAAAAGAAACTGTTCTGCGCCACAGCGTCCCAGGACTTCAGTTCAAGCCGGTGCGGGCCGATCTGCGACAGGTAGCCGCGGATCTCCACGCCATAGCGCTCACGCAGCCATTTGCGGGCGATGGCGCCGGCCGCGACGCGAACGGCCGTCTCACGCGCCGACGAGCGTCCGCCGCCGCGATAGTCGCGGATGCCGTACTTCTGCCAGTAGGTGTAGTCGGCGTGTCCCGGGCGGAAGGTCTCGGCAATGGCGGCGTAATCCTTGGACTTCGCGTCCTGATTGCGGATGAGAAAGCCGATCGACGTACCCGTAGTCTTGCCTTCGAAAACGCCAGAGAGGATTTCGACCTGATCGGGCTCCTGGCGCTGCGTGACATGGCGCGAGGTGCCGGGCTTGCGCCGATCGAGTTCCGCCTGCAGGTCGGCCTCGGAGAGTTCCAGGCCCGGCGGGCAACCATCGACCACGCCGCCCAGCGCCGGTCCGTGCGATTCGCCAAACGAGGTAACCGAAAAAAGCGTGCCGAATGAATTGCCGGACATCGAAAGCCCCTGAAAAAATCCCTGTTAAATCAAGGGCCATTTTAACACAGCCACTTTGAAGCCCGCCCCGGCCTGGCAGCGCGCCCGCTTCACTCTTCCTTCTCGGGCCAATCCTTGATGTAGGCCTTGAGCATGCGGTTCTCGAAACTCTTTTCTTCCAGCACCGACTTGGCCACGTCGTGAAAGGAGATCACGCCCTGCAGCGTGTCGCCTTCCAGCACCGGCACATAGCGGCAATGCAGCTTCACCATCTGGCTGCGCAAAAGGTCGACGTCCATGTCCGGATCGGCCGTGAACGGATTGGTCTGCATGGCGTCGATCACCTTGATTTCGGCGATAGGCGGCGTCTTGCCGACACGGCGCTCCTTCTGGCGCTTGGCCATGACGCCGAGCACTTCGCGGAAGGTCAGCATGCCGACCAGTTTGCCGCCCTCGATCACCACCACCGAACCGATGTCATTGTCGGCCATGCTGATCACCGCTTCGGACAGATGCATGTCCGGCGTGGCGGAAAACAGCGTGTTGCCTTTGAGTTTCAGGACTTCCTTGACCTGCATGGTCGCCTCCTGCCGCTGTCGCGGTGTGTGCTACGAAAAATTCTGTGTGTGCCGATCTAGGGATTCACTGAACAAGGGGGCTGCCGTGACGAAAATGAGCCCCTTGTCTATCCCCTACTTCAGAGGGAAACGTCGATGACGTTGTGCCTATTCGGAACTTGATCAGCGCTTCCCTAGCTGTCTATCTGGCTGAGCGGCTCTGCTTCCAGCCTGCCGCTTTTGAAACCGAGTTCAACCTCGTACGGCTGGCGTGACGGATAGTGAAATTCGATCGGACCGTCCGGCAGCGCGTGCAGGAACTGCTTCAGGAACGGATCTTCCGAAGCCAGCACCTCATCGGGTGTGCCCTTGCCCGCCAGCTTGCCGTCAGCAATGACGTACACGTAATCCACCAGCTTGAGCGATTCGCTCACATCATAGGTCACCACGATCGAGGTGGTGCCCAGCGCATCATTGAGGCGGCGGATCAGTTCCGCGATCAGATTCAGCGAAATCGGATCGAGACCGGCGAACGGTTCGTCGTACATGGACAACATGGGGTCGTGTGCAATGGCGCGCGCCAGCGCCACGCGCCGCGACATGCCGCCGGACAACTCGGACGGCATCAGCTGATGGGCGCCGCGCAGCCCGACTGCGTTCAGCTTCATCAGCACCATCTGCCGCACCAGCGGCTCGGGCAATTTCGTGTGTTCACGCAGCGGAAACGCCACGTTGTCGAAGGTCGGGATGTCGGTGAACAGGCCGCCGGCCTGGAACATCATGCCCATCTTCTTGCGCAACTCGAACAGCGCATCGTTGCCGAGCTGGTGCACGACCTGACCGTCCACTTTCACCTGACCGCGAGACGGGCGCAATTGCCCGCCGATCAACTGCAACAGCGTGGTCTTGCCGCATCCGCTGGCGCCGAGAATCGCGACCACCTTGCCGCGCGGGATGACCAGCGACAGGCCCTTGAAGACCGGCCGGTCGCCGAAAGAGAAATGCAGATCCTCGATCTCGACCAGGTTGTTCGATGCGGCGCTCGGTTTCGTCATGATGGCCTGATTTTAACCCACGACCCCCGCCTGGACGGCATTCAATCCTGCCTGCAATGGCCTGCGCGCCAAGACATGGCGTCAACAGGGCAAAGCGACGTCAACGCCTCATGCGCGGCGCGTGCCTGCGCTCGCCGCGACCGGCGTGGCCGGCGTGATGACGGGCTCGGTCCAGTCGGTGGTGCCGGCAAATCGCAGCACCAGGAAATCGACGAAGGAGCGCACCTTGGCCGACAGATGGCGTCGCGTCGGATAGACCGCCCAGATGTCGGCCTTCGGCGCGGTGTAGTCGGTCAGGATCTGCACCAGGCGACCGGCGCGTATCGCCGGCCCGAGAATGAAATTCGGTTCATAGACGATGCCCGCGCCCTGCACCGCCGCCGACATCAGCATGTCGCCGCTGTTGCAGGACAGATTGCCGTTGATGCGCAGGGTCTCTTCGCGCCCCTTGCTGTCGATGAAACGCCACTGCGCCTGCGCGGGGGTGGTGGTGTAGAGAAAGCAATTGTGGTTGGCCAGTTCGGAAGGCGTTTTCGGCGTGCCATGACGCTTGAGGTAGTCCGGCGACGCGCAGGCGATGAGTTCGGTCTCGCCGAGTTTTTTCGCAACCAGATTCTGCGAGCCGATCTGGCCGATGCGCACCGCCAGATCGACGCCCTCTTCCACCAGATCGACAATGCGCTCGGACAGCGACACGTCGACCTTCATGTCCGGATGCAACAGCAGGAATTCCGCGATGGCCGGCGCCAGATGACGCGTGCCGAAGTTGTGCGAACAGGTGATCTTCAGCGTGCCGCGCGGCGCACGCGCCGATTGCGCCACGAACTGTTCGGCATCATCGAGATCCGACAGCAACTGCACGCTGCGCTCGAAAAAGGCCTGTCCCGTTTCGGTCAGGCTGAGTCGCCGCGTGGTGCGATTGAGCAGGCGCGAACCCAGATGCGTCTCGAGGTCGGCCACGTGACGCGAACACGCCGAGGTGGATATCCCGAGTCTTTCCGAGGCCTTGGCGAAGCTGCCGTGCTCCACCACCCGTACAAACACCTGCATGGCTGAAAACCGATCCATGAATACAATCCCTTTAAACGCAACAATATATTCGTTATTATCTGCTTTATCCCAGTTGTTGCAAACTCCACTATTGATACTGAGGCGATGAATCAGCATCGCCGGCCATCCACCTGGAAGGCTCAATGCCAACGTTGCAGGTCGGCACAATTCGTCACCATCCGACTCACGAGATCGACATCTTTCAACCAACACGGAGAAACCTACACATGAAACTCTTTTACACACCCGGCGCCTGCTCGCAATCCCCGCACATCGCCCTGCGCGAGGCTGGCCTCGCATTCGACCTGGTCAAGGTTGACCTGCGCGCCAAGAAGACCGAAGGCGGCGACGATTTCGCCGCCATCAATCCCAAGGGATATGTCCCGGCCCTGCTGCTGGACAACGGGCAGTTGCTGACCGAAGGCCCGGCCATCGTGCAATACATCGCCGACCAGAAACCCGAATCCGGCCTCGCCCCCAAGAACGGCACGCTGGAACGCTACCGCCTTCAGGAATGGCTGAATTTCATCAGCACCGAACTGCACAAGCAGTTCAGCCCGCTGTTCAACCCGGCCGCACCGGACGCCTGGAAAGACACGGTCAAGGGCAACATCGCGCGCCGCTTCGCGCACCTTGCCGAGCATTTCAAGACCCACCAGTTCCTGCTTGGCGACACCTTCACGGTCGCCGACGGTTATCTGTTCGTGGTCCTGAACTGGGCGAAGATGATGAAACTCGACATTCCCGCCGCCGTCGCCGAGTTCCATGCACGCGTCGCCGCGCGCCCGAAGGTGATCGAAGCGCTGAAGGCCGAAGGTCTGGCCTAGTCGCCCACCATCCTGGATGAGGTAACCATCGGGCCACACCGGGCGCACGGCCATCCGCCATGCGCCCGGCACGTTACCTCCTCACGCCTCACGCCTCACGCCCTAAACAAGGGCCTCACGCCTCACACACCCGGAGCCCGTCATGAGTCGTCTGCCCACGCTGTTCATTTCCCATGGTTCGCCGATGCACGCCATCGACAAGGGCGCCGTGGCGCGGGCCTGGGAGGCACTGGCGAAGTCGTTGCCACGGCCCAAGGCGATCCTCATGGCCTCCGCACATTGGGAGACCGAACTGCCTTCCATGACCGGCGCGGAACATCCCGCAACCATCCACGACTTCGGCGGCTTTCCGCAGGAACTCTATCGCATTCAGTACCCGGCGCCGGGACTGCCCGCGCTAGCCGAGCGCGCCCGCGCATTGCTGAAGGCGCAGGGCCAGTGCTCGGCCATCGACGGCACGCGCGGCCTCGATCACGGCGCGTGGTCGCCCATCCTGCACATGTATCCGGAGGCCGATATTCCGGTGGTGCAGATGGCCCTGCAGACCGCCATGGGAGCGGCGCACCACCTCACCATGGGCCGCGCGCTGGCGCCGCTGGCCGATGAAGGGGTGCTGGTGATCGGCTCCGGCAACATGACGCACAACCTTGACGAGGCCTTTTCAGCCATGCGCAATCCGGCGATGGCGAAACCCCTGCCTTACGTGGCTGAATTCAGCGCGTGGGTCAAGTCACGCATCGAAGCACACGACCTGGATGCATTGGTCGATTACCGCCGCCAGGCGCCGCACGCTGCGCGCGCCCATCCCAGCGAAGAACACTTTCTGCCTTTGCATGTGGCCATCGGCGCGGCCGTGGGTCAATCGATGGGCGGGACAATGACGGCCGAACGCGTCTACAGCGACATCGAACTCAGTTCATTGTCGATGGACGCCTGGGCGTTTCACTGAAGCGCGGCGGGCCGGGTCATGCGCGCCTTGCATTGAGCGTCGCCAGTCCGACGCCGATCAGGATCGCGATCACGCCCCACAGGTGAAACCACTCCGGACGCTCGCCCAGAAACAGCATGGCGAGCATCGCACCGAATGCCGGCAGCAAGTGGATCGAGAACCCCGCCACGTTCGGCCCCACCATGGCCACGGCGGCATTCCAGCAGGCGAACGCCGCGACCGATGCGAACAACGCGACATACAGCACCCCCGCCACGGCCGGCCACGACGGCGTCGCCAGCGGCAGCACCTGCGCCTCGATGGCGTAAGCAGCCCCCATCAGCGGCAACGCCATGACGGCGACGACGAACACCAGTTGCATGCCCGGCAGTTCCGGCGGACGGCGGCGCAGCAGCACCGAATACACCGCCCAGACCGGCATGGCGGCCAGGATCCATGCGTCGCCGACATTGAATTCGATGCTCGCCCAGCGCGACAGTTCGCCGCGCGTGACGATTTCCACGATGCCGACCAGCGACACCAGCACGCCGACGACCTGCCGTGCACTGACCGTTTCGCGATCGATGGCCCACGCCACCAGGATCATGGAAATCGGCATGGTGGAATTGAGCAGCACGCCGTTGATGGCCGTGGTGTGCTGCAGCCCGAGATAGACGAAGCACTGGAACAGCATCACGCCCAGGAACGACAGCGCGGTCAGCAGCGGCCAGCGCCGCACCAGCACCGCCCTGATCACGGGCCAGTTGCGCAGCATGCCCGGCAGCACGAAAGGCGCCATCACCAGCACGGCGATGAACCAGCGCCAGAACGTCAGCGCAAACGGATGGAATGATTCACGCACCGCACGCGCCGTCACCCAGTTGCCGGCCCAGAACAGGTTGGTCATCACCAGCAGCAGGTAGGGGAATGCGCGCCGCAACGCCGATGTCGATGCCGGCGTCGATGCAGTATTCGGTGGAGTGGGCATGGCGCAAGTGTAGGGCAAATGACGCACCGTCCCCCGCCTCCATTCCCAAGCCGGTCGCGCTCTGCTATAAACAACGCGCACGCCGCCTTGCTGGCGCCGTGTCGCCGTGTCGCCTTGTCGCCGGCACCCGGCAACGACAACACAATCCCATTCCACAACGAGGCCTTCCGATCATGCCGTCCAAACCCCGCTACGACTGCTCCAAATGCCCGGGCTACTGCTGCAGCTATGACCATATCGAAGTATCCGATTTCGACGTGAAGCGCCTCGCCAAGCATTTCGAGCTGCCGGAGAAGACCGTGCGGCTGAAGTACCTCAAGACCACCAGCGACAACACCATCGTGCTGCGCCATCGCAAGGACACCGTCTACAAGTCGATCTGCAACTTCTTCGACCAGGACAAGCGCTGCTGCA